>NZ_JAMYQF010000005.1:0-198180 GCF_040320745.1 Mesorhizobium sp. M0621
CCTCAATCCGAGCATCGCCAACAGAATCACATCCCAACGCCAAACAACCAATCAAAAGCGAGTCATCCACCTCAAAAGATGTGTGCATCCCCTAGCCCACTTTGTGGGGGCGAGGAACCCAGGGTTTCCAAGGCCGTGCCATCGGTAGTTAGCGTTTTCCTCGCCCCCATGAAATGGGGAGAGGTGGCCGCGCAGCGGCCGGAGAGGGGGCTGGCGCTGCCATGTACGATTTGCCCTCAGGCGGCTCCCTGGCGGCTGTCTATCATGGCGCGGCGCGCTGAACGGCGCCACTCGACGGCGCCGGCAAGGCCGTGCAGCACCGTCTCGGTGGTCGCCCAGTCGATGCAGCCATCGGTGATGCTCTGGCCATACACCAACGGCTTGCCGGGCACGACATCCTGCCGACCGGCGACGAGATTGCTCTCGATCATCACGCCGATAATGCGCTCGTCCCCCGCCGCGACCTGGCCCGCGACATCGGCCGCCACCTTGGGCTGGTTGTCGGGCTTCTTGGCTGAGTTGGCGTGGCTGACATCGATCATCAAACGGGGCGCGACACCGATGCGGGCAAGCTCCGTGCTAGCGGCTTCGACGCTGGCCGCGTCATAATTCGGCTGAACGCCGCCGCGCAGGATGACGTGGCAGTCCTCGTTGCCGGTGGTCGTCGCGATACCGCTGCGCCCGCCCTTGGTCACCGCCATGAAATGATGCGGCTGGGCGGCGGATTTCACCGCCTCGGCGGCGATCCGCAGATTGCCGTCGGTGCCGTTCTTGAAGCCGACCGGGCAGGACAGGCCGGAGGCAAGCTCGCGGTGGATCTGGCTCTCGGTGGTGCGCGCGCCGATCGCGCCCCAGGCAACGAGGTCGGCAATGTATTGCGGCGTGGTCATGTCGAGGAATTCGGTCGCTGCCGGCAGGCCGAGATTGTTGACGGCGGAGAGCACGTTGCGCGCCATCCGCAGTCCCTTGTCGATGTTGAAGCTGCCGTCGAGGTCGGGATCGTTGATCAGGCCTTTCCAGCCGACCGTCGTGCGCGGCTTTTCGAAATAGACCCGCATCACGATCTCCAGCCGGTCCGACAGGCTCTCGCGCAACGCCGCCAGACGGCTGGCATAGTCCACGGCGGCGACCGGATCGTGGATAGAACACGGCCCGACGATGACCAGCAGCCGATCGTCGGTACCGTTCAAAATAGCGTGGATGGCGTTGCGTGAAGCGCTGACAGTACGCGTCGCCGTCAGCGTGCGCGGTATCTCCCGCATCACCTGGTCCGGCGTACTCAATTCCCTGATTTCCTTGACCCGAAGATCATCTGTGGTGGTCAACACGGCTTTCTGCTCCTGTTTGGGGAACCTGCCGGCTGAAACAAAAAAGCCGCCAGGTATGGCGGCTGTTTGGATCTTGTTGCTGCAATCTTCAGATCGAGCGCAATCCTCCCGCCGCCAGCGAGCTCCTAAAGTACCAATACGTGGCGGTCAGGTTGATCATGCGGCTCATATAGTCGAAGCGGAAGCGCTTGTCACGTGCTTGATTGGCCTACCAGCGCGGATCAGGCCATT
Source organism: Mesorhizobium sp. M0621 (assembly GCF_040320745.1). NCBI lineage: Bacteria > Pseudomonadati > Pseudomonadota > Alphaproteobacteria > Hyphomicrobiales > Phyllobacteriaceae > Mesorhizobium > Mesorhizobium sp. M0621. Next base: position 1,560 of record NZ_JAMYQF010000005.1, read on the forward strand.
CGACGTTATCCCACTCCAGAAGGTCTCCAGGTGACAGAAGATTCTTCTCGCCACGTTGAAGGCGGTATGTGTAGAGGGTTTCGTACAGGGGTTCGAAACTTGATAGTAGGTCCAGAAAATGCCGCCTCCGCTCGGATTTTGACCATGAGCAGAAAATTGCGGTACGGCTCCAGAGACCATCGAAAACATTGCGGTATGCTGGATCCAGCCGCTGCCAATGCGCGACTGCTTCAGCGCCAAGCGCTGCGAAATCCTCCTTGAGAGCCTCCTCGATTACGGCTTCCAGAGCATAGACAATGGCCTGGGTTTTTGCGGTGTGTTCGAGATACGCCAGCGATACCCTCAGCATCCTTTGCTGAAGAAGAATAACGGGCCACAGCGCCTGGACACCATAACGGATGCCCATTTCCTCATGATCTGAGGGCGGGTGTAGAATCTCGCGTTGGCGTTCGTAGGCCTTCCGGACATCGTAGGCTAGACTTAAGAACAGGCCTTCCCTGTCCTTAATAAGCGGCGACCGGTCATTGACCTCATGCACGACCGTGTGGAGCCATTGAAGAGATGTATAGTCACCAACCAGAAGAATGCCGGCGTGATTTTTCAGTAAGCGATATGAAAGCAAACGCACCCTCCTGTCTCAGCCGGCTTTCTAGACATGCTGCACCGAGCGGCTCATTCAGTCCAGGGATCGAAGAGTCCAATCCCAAAGCCTTCGAAATCCTTCGTGTTGCGCGTTGCCAAGGTGAGTTCCCGCGCAATCGCCGTGGCTGCGATCAGGCCGTCCATCGACGACAGGCCGCGACCGTGGCGCTTCGCAAAGCCCATCAGGTCGCCCCAGGCCAAGGCAACTGGTTCGTCCACCGGAAGGACCCTCTGCTCGAAGCGCTGCGGCAGGTCCCGAGCGAGCCACTCGGCCAGTGCCTCACGTTTCCGGCCCTCATCCATGAGGGCGACGCCACGCCGGATCTCGGCGATCGACACGACGCTGATGAATGAGCGGTCCTCATCGAGCCTGTCCAGCCAGTCCAGAACGCGTGCGTCCGGCGCCGGCCTTGTCACCTCGGACAGGACATTCATGTCGAGCAGAAGCCTCACAGCGGCAGATCGCGCGGTTCGTCGCGCTGACGCTCCAGGTCGAGATCGGCGCCGCGCAGCGGCGACTCCAACAGGAACTCCGCAAGCGTACCCTTGCGCGCGGTCTTCCGCTGCCATTCCTCGGCCGAGACGACAACCACGCTTGGTTTGCCGTTTCTGGTGATCGTCTGCGGCGAAGACTGCGCGCGCTCGATAACCTCCGAGAGCCGGGCTTTTGCCCCGGCGACCGTCCAGTTGGTATTCTCTTTGGGCGCAGACAGCATTGCGATCTCCATGACCAGTCTGACTATCTTGACTATATGGGAATGGCGATGCGGCGGCAACAGGGCGCGGGTGACGGGCGTTCCCGCTGGACTTGCCCGCTGCTATTCCGGCGACGACCCCGCAATACTCTGGTCGTAGTCGACCAGCGATCCGGTCATGACGCCTGACTGCGGGCTCACCATGTAGCTGATCAGCCGAGCCAGTTGGTCCGGCTTCACCAGTTGGCCCATCGGCTGCGCGGCTTCGGCTTTTGCCAGCCAGTCGTCCGGGGCGTCGTGCCATTTCTTCTGGACGATGTCTTCGCCCTCGGTGTCCATCCAGCCGGGCAGCACCGCGTTGCAGCGGATGCGATTGTGCCGATGCGCATTGGCGACATTCTTGGTCAGCGTCATCAGCGCGCCCTTGCTGGTGGAATAAGCCGTCAGGAAAGACTGGCCGCAATGCGCCGACATGGACAGCACATTGACGATCGAGCCGGGCGCTTTTTTCTCCAGCAGATGCGCCACCACGCCCTGCATCAGGAAAAACGGTCCGCGCACATTGGTGTCGAAGATCTGGTCGAAAAGCTCTTTGCTGGTTTCGACCAGCGAACCACGCGCCGACGTCGCGGCGGCGTTGACCAGCGCGTTGATGGTGCCGAAATGCGAGATCGCTGTGGCGACCGCGCGCTTGCAGTCGGCCACATCAGAGACGTCGGCGCTGATGAAGATGGCGTCGACACCCAATTTCCTGAAATGGGCAACGGCCTTGTCGCCCTTCTCCTGCGAGCGGCCGATGAGCGCCAGCGCCCGGCAGCCTTCGTCGGCCAGCGCTTCGGCGACGGCGAAGCCGATGCCTTGCGCACCGCCGGTGACGATGGCGCGCGTCTTTGAATTGCGATCGGCTAATGCGCTCATCGCTCTGCTCCTGTCTGGATGTCTTACTTTGCCGTGTCCAAGCGAACGGTCTTGCCTGTGGTCGCCGACTTCAGCGCCGCATCCGCCAGCTTCAACGCCACCAGTCCGTCCGCCCCGCTCGGCGCGGCCTTCTTGCCCGACGTCGCCGCTGCGATGAAGGCAGCGATCTCATTGGCATAGGCGTCAAGATAGCGCGTCATGAAGAAGTCATGCAGCGGCGGGCGCGTGTAGCCCTTCTCGTTGGCCAGTTCGATCGACACCGGCCGCTGGTTCTCGGCCGCGACCATGCCTTTCGAGCCGTGCACCTCGATGCGCTGGTCGTAGCCATAGGTGGCACGGCGCGAGTTGGAGATGACGGCCTGCTTGCCGGATGCGGTTTCGAGTATGACGCTGACCGAGTCGAAATCGCCGGCCGCGCCGATCTTCTTGTCGACCAGCACCGAGGCATGCGCGCTGACCGCCACCGGCTCCTCGCCGAGCAGGAAGCGCGCCATGTCGAAATCGTGGATGGTCATGTCGCGAAAAATGCCGCCCGAGCGCTTGATGTAGTCGATCGGCGGTGCACCCGGATCGCGCGACGTGATGGTGACCATCTCGACGGTGCCGATGGCGCCATCATCGATCGCCTTGCGCACGGCGGCGAAATGCGGGTCGAAGCGCCTGTTGAAGCCGACCATCAACGTCGCCTTGGTCTTCTCGACCACGGCCAGGCACTTCTCGACGCGCTTGACGTTGAGATCGATCGGCTTCTCGCAGAAGATCGCCTTGCCGGCCTTGGCGAAACGCTCGATCAGATCGGCATGGGTGTCAGTCGGCGTGCAGATGACGACGGCGTCGATATCCCCGGATTTCTCGATGGCGTCGATGCTGCGAACTTCGGCACCATAGGCGTTCGCCAGTTCAGTTGCCGCCTTCTCGAACGCATCGGCGACAGCAACCAGTTTGGCCTGCGGATTGGAGCCGACGGCGCGGGCGTGGACCTTGCCGATGCGGCCGGCACCGAGGAGGGCGAAGCGAACAGTCATGAGTATTTCCTCTAGGGGGATGGGTTAGAGAGAGTTGTGTCCGCACCTTCCTTAGGAGGAAGGTGGCGAGGTTATTTCAAGCACGCATATCGCCCCAAAACAGGGTGATCACCCTGTTTAGGCCGCGAGTTCCGCCTCGCCGGTCTTGGCGCCGGTGATGTAGGAGACGATATCGTTTCCGTCGGTGTTCTCCTTGCGCAGATTGGCGACGATGCGGCCGCGCCGGAACACGACGATGCGGTCGCAAAGGTCGAACACCTGGCGCATATTGTGGCTGATCAGGATCAGCGGCTCGCCATTGTCCTTCAGGGTGCGGACGATGTTTTCGACCTGCGCCGTCTCCTGCACGCCAAGGGCGGCGGTAGGCTCGTCCATGATGATCAGCTTGGAGGCAAAGGTCGCCGTCCGGGCGATCGCCACGCACTGGCGCTGGCCGCCCGACATGTGGCGGATGGTGTTGGACAGATTGGGGATCTTCACCGCCGTGCGGACCAGTGCCGCCTCGGTCGCCTTGCGCATGTATTTTCGATCGAGGATCGAGAACGGGCCGAGATTGAACAGCACCTTTTCGCGGCCGAGGAACAGGTTCGACGGCACGTCGAGATCGTCGGCCAGCGCAAGGTTCTGGAACACGGTTTCGATGCCCGCCTCGCGTGCCTCGATCGGGCCGGTAAAGTTCACTTCCTTGCCGTCGAACCAGATCTGACCGCTGGTACGCTGCTCGACACCGGTGATCTGGCGCACGAAGGTCGACTTGCCGGCGCCGTTGTCGCCCATGATGGCGACATGCTCGCCCTTGCGTAGTTCGAAGTTAGCGCCTTCGAGCGCATGCACGCCGCCATAGCGCTTGGTCAGGTTTTCGGTCTTCAGGACGATGTCTGACATGGTCAAGCCCTCATTGCCCGCAGGCGTTGGCGCCACTGGTCGAGAACCACCGCACCGACGATGATCACGCCCTTGACCATCTCCTGGTAGTAGGCGTCGAGGCGCAGGAAGGTGAAGCCGGAGATGATGACGCCGAAGATCAGCGAGCCGATCACCGTGCCGATGATCGAGCCGCGGCCGCCCGACAGCGAGACGCCGCCGATGACCGCCATGGCGATGGCGTCGAGTTCATACATCACGCCCATGCCGGACTGTGCGGTCAGGTTCTTGGAACTCAATACCACGGCGGCGAGCGCGGCAAGTATACCGGCGATGACGTAGACCAGGATCTTGTGGTTGGCGATCTTGATGCCGGACATGCGCGCGGCGTCCTCGTTGGAGCCGATCGCGTAGCAATGCTTGCCGTACCTGGTGTAGGTCATGATCAGCTGGAACAGCACCGCCAGCGACAGGAAGATGATGACGGGCATCAGGCCTTTGCCGATGGCCGCGAAACCCTCGGTGGGAAACGAAATCGGCTGGCCCTTGGACCACCATTTGGCGATGCCGCGTGCGGTCACCATCATGCCGAGCGTGGCGATGAAAGGCGGAATGCGCGTATAGGCAATCAACGCGCCGTTGACCAAGCCGGCAAATAGGCCGCAGCCGATCGCGACCAGCACCGGCACGATCACGGGCAGATCGGTCCAGCCTTGCGCCAGGAACATCGCCTTGGGGTTGGGATTGCCGTTAACGGTCGCCACCTGGGCAAAACTCATGGCGATCATCGCGGTCGCGCCGACGATCGAACCCGAGGACAGGTCGATGCCGCCGGTGATGATCACTTGCGTCACGCCGATGGCGATGATGCCGACGATCGACACCTGCAGGATGATGATCTGTAGCCGTGCCTCGTTGAAGATCGCACTGACGTCGCTGCGGGTGTTGAACAGGAAGCTGTCGCCAAGAAAGACGCGGCCGATCAATTCGAAGATGACGACGAGAATGATGAGCGCCAGGAAAACATTGAATTCGGCCGGCCATGTGCGCTTCTTCGCGTCATAGCTGACCCCGCCGACGCCATGAGATGTCTGTGCCAATCTTCTATCCTCCGTCAGCCGCGGTCGTCCCTTGCTGCCTTGCCGGCGCTGAGGGAAAGAGGAGCGGCGCTGTGAGAGCGCCGCTCCGTATGCGTGCGGCTCAGTTCTTCTTCAGGAACTTGTCGATGTTCGCCGGCGTCACCAGCTGGAAGGGGACGTAGACCTTGTGTTCGACCTTCTCGCCCTTGGAGAGCTTAAGCGCCGCATCCAGCGCACCGGCGCCCTGGCCGGCCGCATCCTGGAACACGGTTGCGTCGAGGTCGCCCGCCTGCATGGCGGCAAGCGCGTCCTGGGTGGCATCGACGCCGCCGACCACGACCGTCTTCATGTCGATGTTGGCGGCCTTCATCGCCTGGATGGCGCCGATGGCGCTTTCATCATTGTTGGCGATCACACCATCGAACGGCTTGCCGGTCGACAGCCAGTTGGTCATCAGGTTCTGGGCCTCGTCGCGATTCCAGTTCGACGTCTGCTTGTCGATGATCTTGATGAAGCTGCAGTCCGGCGTCGCGATCACCTCTTCGATGTCCTTGGTGCGCTGCACGGCGGCCTGGTTGGAGAGTTCACCCATGATCACATAGACATTGGCTTCCTTCTTGCCGGCGTCCTTGAACAGGCGGCAGACTTCCTTGGTCTCCAGCGTGCCGGAATCGGCTTCGTTCGAGGCGACGAAGGCCTGGTTGTCGGGCAGTGTGTCGACATTGACCGGCTCGCGATTGACGTAAACCAGCGGAATCTTGGCCGCGGCGGCTGCATCCGACATCGCCTGCGTGGCCGAGGTGTCGACCGGGTTGACGATGATCGCGTCGACGCCCGAAGCGGCGAAGTTCTTGATCTGATCAAGCTGCTTGGCGACGTCGTTCTGCGCGTCCTCGACCTGCAGCTCGACGCCGCTCATGCCCTTGGCCTGCTCGATCATGCCGTTGCGCAGCACGGTCAGGAAGTTGTCGTCGAACTTGGCCATTGACACGCCAACCTTGGCGGCAAAAGCGGATGAACTCATCAGCGCCGCGAAAGCGACGCCCAAAATTAGTTTCTTCATTGTCTTTCTCCTCCACATGCTGGTGTCCGGTTTCACCGATTTATCCGGAATCCCCGATCTCCCCGGGGAATCTCTCCCTGCTGTCGTTTCTGTCCCGGGTGACGCCTTGCCGTTTGCTGGAACGCCAAACCCAGATGTTCCGGAACGAAAGAACCAAAATACACAGTTGGTGAAATATTTATTCCATTTTGCTGTGAGGCGTCAAGGAGATTCCAAAACCGGGTGGAGGAATTTCGGATGATGGGCACCCACCACTTCGTCATCCTCGGGTCTGCGCCGCGTCGCTGCGCTCCTTGCTCCGCCCGTGGATGACGAAGTTTAGGCGCCTCAGCCGATCTTTGAACGTCAGAGCCCTAAATGTTCTCCGGCAAATAAATATCGAACGGCAGGAAGGTCTGGCCGGGCGCGTTGGCGGCGCCCGTCTCGATGGCGTGCGCCATCAGGTCGACCAGTTCGCGGCACAGGGCCGCCAACGGCGTCGAGATCACCATCGTCAGGATGCCATCCGCCAAGGCGGAGCGCGATGTCGCGTTGATCTCGTTGCAGACGACTGCGGGCATCTCGGCCGGCTTTGCCTGCCTGAGTGCCGCGACCGCGCCTTCCATGCCGCCGCCGGCGACATAGCAGCCTACGAGATCGGGGTGGCGGCCGAGCAGATCGAGCAGCGTATCCTGGGTAATCTCGTTGGCCTCGAGATTGACCAAAGTCTCGAGCAAGGTGAATTCCGGCGCCTGTTCACGAAAGAACGAGCGAAAGCCGATCTCGCGCAGTTCGTGGCCATGGAAGCGGTGGCTGCCGACGAACAACGCAACCTTGCCCGGCCGCTTCGCCGCCTTCGAGATCATCCAGGCCGCGCTGCGGCCGACCTTGCGGTTGTCGAGGCCGACATAGCCTTCGCGGATGCCGGCGGCGAAGTCGGACAGCAGGGAAAACACCGGCAGCCCTTTCGCCTTCATTTCCTCGACGGCGACCGTCAGCGTCGGATGATCCGGCCCGACCAAAGCGACGGCCCTGCACTTGGTCGCCAGCCTGCGCGCGCGCTCGACGATTTCGTCTGCGGCGAGCGAATCCGCAAAATCGATCATGGCGACGCCGCGGAACCGCGGCGATTGCGACACGGCGCGTTCAAGCTCGCGGGCGAACTCGCTGTAGAAGACGTAATTGCCCTTGAGCAGCAGGAATCCGAGCCGATACTCGGGCAATTCATGGCGCATCCGCTGCTTGATCAGCCCTGCCGCGTGATAACCGATCTCGGTCGCCGCCTCGTAGACGCGGCGCGCCGTGTCCTCGCGCACCGGCAGGCGGCTGTTGAGCACGCGGTCCACCGTGGCAACACTGACACCGGAGATGCGCGCCAGGTCTGATATGGTCGGCCGTTTCGCCATGCTTGCCTCATTGGAGTGTTGGGCTTTTCCTACATCATCCTGATAGAAAATGATAGAAACTATCTTTATGATGTTGAGTCTATCATGGTCTGGCGCTATTTTTCAGACTCGAAGCCACTGGATTTCAGGCATTCGCCCTGGCGAATGCCTTGCCGAGGGAGGCAATCATGTCCACTGCGCCGTCCCGGCGTGACTACAGCCTGATCGGCCGCGACGCCAAGCTCGCCGTCGAGACCGGCCTGTCGGCGGCCGAGTGGTATCACACCGAGATTCCGCGCAAGCAGATGAAGGAGCTGATGCAGCGCTCCGACGGGCCGGCGATCCGCGATACCATTATCTGGCTAGCCGCCCTGATTGTCAGTGGCGGCGGCGGCGTCTGGTTCTGGGGCAGCTGGTGGTGCGTGCCGTTCTTCTTCGTCTATGGCGTCCTCTACGGCTCATCCACCGATTCACGCTGGCATGAATGCGGTCATGGCACCGCCTTCCGGACGCAGTGGATGAATGATGTGGTCTATCAGATCGCCTGCTTCATGATCATGCGCAATCCGGTGACCTGGCGCTGGAGCCACACGCGCCACCACACCGACACCATCATCGTCGGCCGCGACCCGGAAATCTCGGTTATGCGCCCGCCTGATCTGCTTCGCGCCATGCTGGGCTTCGTCGGCGTGCTCGACGCCTGGCATGCGATGAGCGATATGCTGCGCAACGCCGCCGGCAACATCAGCGCGGCGGAAAAGACCTTCATTCCCGAGCAGGAACAGCCAAGGGCGATCCGCATCGCCCGCATCTGGACGGCGATCTATGCCGCCACCATCGCGCTGGCGTTCTACGCCGGTTCGTTCCTGCCGCTGATGCTGGTTGGCCTGCCTAGGCTCTATGGCGCCTGGCATCACGTCATGGTCGGCCTGCTTCAACATGGCGGCCTGGCCGACAATGTCACCGATCATCGGCTCAACAGCCGCACCGTCTACATGAACCCGATCAGCCGCTTCATCTACTGGAACATGAACTACCATGTCGAGCATCACATGTTTCCGATGGTGCCCTACCATGCGCTGCCGAAGCTGCACGAATTGATTAAGCACGATCTGCCGGCGCCGACACCGTCGATCCTGGCCGGCTACCGCGAGATGATCCCGGTCTTCCTGCGCCAGCTGCGCAACGAGGACTATTTCCTCAAGCGCGAGTTGCCGCCGACCGCACGGCCATATCGCGAAGAATTCCACAACGATGCCATCGCGGCTGCTGCGGAATGATTGCTCGGTCGTCCGGATTTCCAGGCGAGCCCCGATTTTTGAGGAGGACTGAATGAGCGACTGGGTCGAGGCCTGCACCACCGGCGACATAGACGAGGAGGATGTGATGCGCTTCGACCATGGCGGCCGCACCTTCGCCATCTATCGCAGCCCCGACGACGAGTTCTTCGCCACCGACGGCCTCTGCACGCATGAAAAGGTGCATCTGGCCGAGGGGCTGGTGATGGACGACATCATCGAATGCCCCAAGCACAATGGCCGTTTCAACTACAAGACGGGTGATGCCCGCGGCGCGCCGGTCTGCGTCAACCTGAAGACCTATCCGGTCAAGGTCGACGCCGGCAAAGTCCTGATCCAGATTGGATAACTGAGATGGCGCGGGGAATGGTCATCATCGGCGCCGGCGAATGCGGTGGGCGAGCAGCGTTGGCACTGCGTGATCTCGGTTACGACGGGCCGGTGACGCTGGTCGGCGATGAGCCGCATCTGCCCTACGAGCGCCCGCCGCTGTCCAAGGACGCGATGGCCAGCGAGGCGCCCGAGATCAAGGCGATCGCCAGCGACGCAATTCTGGCCGAGAAATCGATCCGGCATATCCATTCCGTTCAGGCCGTGGCGATCGATCGCGCGGCGCATATGGTGCGCCTGTCGGACGGTTCGGTCCTGCCTTATGACAAGCTCCTGCTGGCGACCGGTTCGACGCCGCGCAAGCTGCCGATGGTGGGACTGGGTCGGCGCTGCGTTTATCTCCGCACCTTCGTCGATGCGCTTGCCATTCGCGCGCATCTCAAGGCAGGCAATCGTATCGCCATCATCGGCGGCGGCTTCATCGGCCTCGAACTCGCCGCCGCGGCACGCAAGCTCGGAGCGTCGGTCACCGTCGTCGAGGCGCAGCCGCGCATCCTGATGCGCGGCGTGCCGGCCGAGATCGCCCAAATCATTCATGATGCGCATGTCGCCGAGGGCGTGAAGATCCTGTGCGGCGACGGCATCGCGTCCGTCGCCGACGATGGCAACGAGGTGCGCATTGCGCTTGCCGGCGGACAGGACATATCAGCCGACCTCGCCGTCATCGGCATCGGCGCCGTGCCGGTGACCGGGCTTGCGGCCGAAGCGGGGCTGACGATCGACAACGGTATCGCTGTCGATGCCGAGCTGCGCAGCAGCGATCCCGATATCTTTGCCGCCGGCGATTGCTGCTCGTTTCCGCTCGCCGTCTATGGCGGTCGCCGCGTGCGGCTGGAAGCCTGGCGCAACGCCCAGGAACAAGGCGCGCTGGCGGCGAAAAACATGCTCGGCGCCGGCGAGGCGCATGCTGCGGTGCCGTGGTTCTGGTCGGATCAATATGGTCTGTCCCTGCAGATCGCGGGCCTCTCGGACGAGGGCCGCAGCATCGTGCGGCGCGATCTCGGCGACGGAGCCTTCATCCTCTTCCATCTGGCCGAGGACGGCAGGCTGGTGGCCGCCAGCGGCATCGGCCCCGGCAACGCGGTCGCCCGCGACATCCGGCTGGCCGAAATGCTGATCGGCAAACGAGCGAAACCGACGCCGGAAGCGCTGGGATCGCAAACCGTCAAGCTGAAGTCGTTGCTGGCGGCTTGAGCTCGCGAAGAATGGAGGGCCGAGGCCCTAAAACAGCGCCTTCAGCTCCGCCAATTTGTCGTTGACCAGCCAGCCATAATAATTCTCTTCCGGCAGCTTCTCCGGCTCGCCGGCGGCGCGGCGCCTGTCGTTCTCCGCTTTCAGCGCATAGGCGCGCTGCTCCGGATTGCCGACATTGTAGAGCGTGGCGGTCAGCCCCGGATTGCCCGAAATATCGAAGCCGGCAATGCTCTTGTAGGCGTCGATCGATTTTTTGATCGTCGCGGCGACGTAAGGCAGCGTCAGGTCGGGATCCATGATGGTCTTGTAGACCGAGTTGGGATCGGCGACATCGAGTTCTGGCAGGCCGGAAACCTTGTGCACCAGGTCGCTCATCTGCAGGGCGGTCAGCGGATTGAGCTGGCCGAGGCCGAAGGTCTGGCCGGCATAATAGGGCTGGAAGAAGGTGGCGCCGAAGCGGTCGTCTGGAAAGCTTGTCCCGCCGACGCTCTTGCCGCGAAACGAATGGTTCCACACCTGCTCACGGCATTCCCACAGATCATAGCTGTCCGAGACGCCAGCGCATTTCTTGAATTCCGGCCGCTGCACGAAATCAGTGACGTCCTCGCCGTCATAAGCGAAGGACAGCTTGCTCGACAGGTAAGAGATCGCCTTGACGTAATAAGTCTGCAGCCGGTCGTAGGCGTCGACATTATAGGTGTGCTCGCCGACGATGGCGCCGACGATGTGCAGGGGATCAATGCCGTAGGTGGCCGCTGTCTTCTTGATCTTACCGCGCAGATCGGCGTCGTTCTGCAGCAGGGCGTAGACCTTGCGGTATTTCGCCTGGAAGGTGGTGTTGGTCGCCTGCGTGCGCCGGCTTGAAGCGCCGGGAATGTCCGGCTGTACGGCATTGCGGTTTCCCGCCGGCACCAATGTCGCCGCTTCAGTGGCGAACAGCGTCGCCGCCAGCGTCAAGCCGAGAATGAGCAGGATCAGTTTTTTCATGCGCCGCCGCCTAAGCAATTCCAGGAAAAGTGTGAAACGGTTTTCCGTCCGGAATTGCGTCAAACAAAGAGATGGAATGGTTCACCGTCTCCGGGAAACGGTGAACTGCCCTAGAGAATTGCCGCGCAAACTAGGTAAAGCTCTTGATTGAGTCGAGAGCACCCCTTCACCCGGCAATACGAAAGGTGGCCAGATGGTACCATCTGGCCACACATGATTCTATTTGCCGGAATCTGTTGCTTAAGCCGGCGCCGGAATGACCCGGCGCCGTCGTTTAAAGGATGAATCGCGACAAATCTGTGTTTCGCGACAGATCGCCGACATGCTTTTCCACATAGGCGGCGTCGATGGTGACGCTCGTGCCGTTGCGGTCCGGCGCGTCGTAGGAGATTTCGTCCAGCACCCGCTCCATCACCGTCTGCAACCGCCTTGCGCCGATGTTCTCGACGCTGGCGTTGAGGTCGACGGCGATGCCGGCCAGCGAATCGATGGCGTCGTCGGTGAAGGTCAGGTCGACGCCTTCTGTCTTCATCAGCGCGATATACTGCTTGATCAGGCTCGCTTCGGTCTCGGTCAGGATGCGGACGAAATCATCCTTCTCCAGCGCGCGCAACTCGACGCGGATCGGCAGGCGGCCCTGCAATTCCGGCAGCAGGTCGGACGGCTTCGAGACGTGGAACGCACCCGAGGCGATGAACAGGATGTGGTCGGTCTTCAACGGTCCGTATTTGGTCGCCACCGTCGTGCCCTCGATCAGCGGCAACAAGTCGCGCTGCACGCCTTCGCGAGAAACGCCGGCGCCCATGCCGCCTTCGCGCGACGCGATCTTGTCGATCTCATCGAGGAAGACGATGCCGTCATTTTCCGTCGCATCGAGCGCCCGGCGCACCACCTCATCCTGGTCGAGCAGCTTGTCGGACTCATCGTTGACCAGCAGCGCGTAGGATTCCTTCACCGTCGTCTTGCGCGCCTTGGTCTTCTTGCCGCCCATCGCCTTCGACAGCATGTCGTTGATGTTGAGCACGCCGATGTTGGCGCCCGGCATGCCGGGAATCTCGAAGCCGGGCATGCCGCCAGTGCCGGTGTCGGCGACTTCGATCTCGATCTCCTTGTCGTCGAGCTCACCGTCGCGCAGCTTCTTGCGGAAGCTATCGCGGGTGGCCGGGCTCGCCGTCTTGCCGACAAGCGATTCCAGCACGCGTTCCTCGGCGTTGATATGGGCGCGCGCCTTGACGTCCTCGCGCATCTTCTCGCGCACCAGGCCGATGGCGATCTCGACCAGGTCGCGGATGATCTGCTCGACATCGCGGCCGACATAACCGACTTCGGTGAATTTGGTCGCCTCGACCTTGACGAAAGGCGCACCGGCCAGCCGCGCCAGGCGGCGCGAAATCTCGGTCTTGCCGACGCCCGTCGGCCCGATCATCAGGATGTTCTTCGGCATCACCTCCTCGCGCATCTGGCCTTCCAGCTGCTGGCGGCGCCAGCGGTTGCGCAAGGCGATGGCCACGGCGCGCTTGGCGTCCTTCTGGCCGATGATGAAGCGGTCGAGTTCGGAAACGATTTCGCGAGGAGAAAATGTAGTCATATCATTAAATTCCACTTTGCCACTGCTTGATGGCCTCTAACGGATGCAGCAGCATGATCACGTTGAGTGTCAGATTGTCCCGGATCAGATAACCGGTGCCCAATTCGAAAACGACGGCGAGACTGACGATCACCCATATAGGTAGGGTTCGCGCCATCACAAATCCCAGCACCATGGCCAGTGTGTCGGACACCGAATTGATGATGCTGTCGCCGTAATAGTCGAGCGAGATGGTGCCGGCGCGGTAGCGGTCGATGATGAAGGGGCTGTTCTCGACCAGCTCCCAGCCGCCTTCGATGAGGACGGCAAATGCCAGCCTCAGTCCGATCGGTGAGCGTGGAAACAAAAACCGCGCCAAGGCATAGAACAGGAAGCCGTGGATGAAATGCGATGGCGTGTACCAGTCCGAAATATGCTGGGAATTCTCCGAACTCTGCACGACGCCATGCCAGAGCTTGACGTAGCCGCAGGTGCAGATCGGTGTCCGTCCCATCAAATAAAGCGTGACGGCCTGGACGATGATCAGCCCAAGCACGATGAGCAGCCCCATCCGCCAGCTGTTTTCGTAGGCCGAGAGGTTTTTGTCCTCGCCGGATGCTTTCATGCCCTCATTTCCCCTCATGCCCGTCGTGCTCTTCGGTCATCACAGCCGCTACGCCTTCAGCGGCGGCAGCCAGCGGATTACGGCCGCCGGCAAAGTTGGCTTGACGACAATTCGCCGGATACGCTGCCAGCCCGCCCCGAAAAGGATGATCAACGCGCCGACAACGACCAAGATCAAGGCAAAAGGCGGAATGCCAGTCGAATGGGAGGCGGAGTTGACCAGATAGTAGATGCCCAGCGAGCCGAAATAGGCCAATGTGGGAACCAACAGCGAACGGCGGTCTATGGCGAGCGCGACATAAACGAAGCCAAGGATCAGGATCGTCAGCATGATGGTCGCATTGGCGTCGGGCGCGATATGTCCGAATGCGACGTTCTGGCCAGTTGCCATGATAAACAGCGGATGCACCAGCATGGGCGCCGATACGACATGCAGCCAGAACGCACAATCTGACCAGATCTTGCGTCGATCTCGGTCGTGGATGTCGAAAGCCACGGCCGTCGAGAATACGATCAGGCCGCAGATCAGCGGCATGTAGAGTGCCGCGCGGAGCAATTCGGGAACATCCTCGAGGCTTGGCGGCGCAACCGCGCCTGTCGTCAGGCCGTCGTACAGGATTATCGCCGTTTGCAGGAAAGCAAGCAGTGTGAAGGCGATGGCGATGACCCCGGCAAGGACGGGGACGCGAAAGCGCCAGAAATAGATTACCGCCGCCGCTATTCCCCCGCCGAGAAACAGATATCCGGCCCGGGAAGCCGTCTGGCGCAACGCCAATAGCTGCCAGATGGTTTCCGGCATGCGGATGTCAAAGCTGGCCCTAACTCGCAGCGCCAGCGCGACCAGAATGGCGACTATGAAGATCAGGGCAAGCACGGAAGAAGACAATTTCATCCGATGCTGACGCGTGACAATTTCGGCCAGCGCCCAGGTGAAAACCGCAAGAATGCCGGCAATCCAGAACGTCTGACCAGGAAGCATGGTGATGAGGACGAAGAAAATACCGGCGTTGAGCAGAACAGTCCCGACGGTGATGAAGAGATCATTGCCGCCGCCGACCAGTCGCAGGTTTTCCTCGTCACCCTCATCATCGACGTGCTGGGCCTCAGCCGCGACCGCGCGTTCCATGGCCTCAAGTTGATCCCGCAGCGTCTGCGAAATCAGACCCGAGGCGATTGCCTTGTCGAGTGTTTCCGCGCGGATCAATCGGGCTCCTGTGGCGCGTCGCGCGCCATCATCAATGCTGGCCCGTATTCCGATATTCTGGTGTCAAAGGCAACAAAGCCAGCCTTTTCATAGGCGCGGATAGCCCGCCCGTTGGCGGGGTCCGGGTCTATGATGACGCGCGGCACGCCTTCCTCGAACAGCTGTTCGACGAACTGGCGCACGATTGCCGAGCCATGGCCGAGCCCGAGCAGCTCCGGCCGGCCGATCGACAGGTCGATGCCGAGCGTGCCGAACGGCTGGTCGGCATAGGGATGGTCGTCTTCCATGTGCGGATCGTAGCTCTGCAGATAGGCGATCGGCTCGCCGTCGAGTTCGACGATCAGCGGCTCGACGGAAATGCTATCGATGTGCTCGCGAATCTCGGCGATTTCCGTTTCGGGATCGTCCCACCACTCCGCGACATGCGGCTCGGCGAGCCAGCCGGCAATCATCGGCAGGTCTTTCTCGGTCACCGGCCGAAAATCATACCTATCTTCTTGTTCAACCATGATCTTTCCCGAAAACCGGTTTCCACTTTTCGGGATCATGATTGGCGGCCGGGTCAGCCGGCATCGAGCGTTTCGATGACGAAATTATTGTTGGTGTAGACGCAGATGTCGGATGCGATCTGCATCGCCTTGCGGGCGATCTCCTCTGCATCCTTGTCGCTGTCCATCAGGGCGCGTGCCGCGGCCAGCGCGTAGTTGCCGCCCGAACCGATGGCCATGACGCCGTGTTCGGGCTCGAGCACGTCGCCGGTGCCGGTCAGCGCCAGCGAGACCGACTTGTCGGCAACCAGCATCATCGCTTCCAGCCGGCGCAGATAGCGGTCGGTGCGCCAGTCCTTGGCGAGTTCGACGCAGGCGCGCGTCAGCTGGTCGGGATATTGTTCGAGCTTGGCTTCGAGCCGCTCCAGAAGGGTGAAGGCATCGGCCGTGGCGCCGGCGAAACCGGCGATCACATTGCCGTCCTTGCCGATGCGGCGCACCTTTTTGGCGTTGCCCTTCATGATGGTCTGGCCAAGGCTGACCTGGCCATCGCCGGCGATCACCACCTTGTTGCCCTTGCGCACCGTCACGATGGTCGTGGCGTGCATGGTCAGTTCATTCGACATTTCCTGGCTCCGAGCAGCGCTATCCCAAAAGGCGATTGGCGCGGTACGAGTGACTTGATCGGCCATATGTATGCATGGGCCCGGTGATTGCAAACCGCTCGATACCCGACCGGGATGGCAACTGGCAATCGCCGGATCATGCTGCTAGAAGGCTCTCGTTTTCAAGCCGGTGAAGGCTTGGAACGCGTGAAAACCCTGGGACAAGGACAAGGTCATGTCGCCCCGTTCCGCCGAAGCCAGCCGCAAGACCAAGGAAACCGATATCGCGGTATCGGTCCATGTCGACGGCTCGGGCAAATCAGACATTTCGACGGGCGTCGGCTTCTTCGATCATATGCTGGACCAGCTTTCCCGCCACTCGCTGATCGACATGACGGTCAGGGCCAAGGGCGACCTGCACATCGACGACCACCACACGGTCGAGGATACCGGCATCGCGCTCGGCCAGGCGCTGGCCAAGGCACTCGGCGAACGGCGCGGCATCATGCGCTATGCCTCGATCGACCTTGCCATGGACGAGACGCTGACGCGTGCGGCGATCGACGTGTCCGGCCGTCCCTTCCTGGTCTGGAACGTTTCCTTCTCGTCGCCGAAGATCGGCATGTTCGACACCGAACTGGTGCGCGAGTTCTTCCAGGCGCTGGCGCAGAATGCCGGCATCACGCTGCATGTCACCAATCATTACGGCGCCAATAACCACCACATCGCCGAGACCTGCTTCAAGGCGGTGGCGCGTGCGCTGCGCACGGCACTCGAACGCGATCCGCGCCAGCCGGACGCGGTACCCTCCACCAAGGGATCTTTGAAGGGATAGCGTCATGGCCGCCTATGTCGTCATGGAACCGCCCGGCCGCGGTGAGAAAGCCGATACAACGGCCTTTGTGCGCGATGGCTTCGCCTGGCTCGGCTTTCTGGTGCCGCCGCTATGGCTCGCCTGGCACCGGCTGTGGATCGAAGCAGCCCTCGCCTTCGTCATCATGGGCCTGCTTTCGATGCTCGGCGAAAAGCTCGGTCTTGGGCTGGCCGACTCGCTGCTGTCGCTGCTGGTTTCGCTCTATGTCGGATTGGAAGGACAGGCGCTGCGCATATCGGCACTTCGCCGGCGCGGCTGGCACGAATGGGGCGTGGTCGAGGCCGGATGGCTCGATGATGCCGATACGCGCTATGCGCTCGAGACGGATGCGCTTGCCGATGAGGCTGCCCCGGTGCAACGCATGGTCCCGGACGCTGCTCGCGCGCGGCCCGCGCAGCCGGGCATGGCGTTGGGGCTGACCCACATTCCGGGAAGACGCTGACATGCGGGTTGCCATCATCGATTACGGTTCGGGCAATCTGCGCTCGGCCACCAAGGCTTTCGAGCGCGCCGCGCGGGAAGCCGGCATATCAGCGGACATCGACCTGACCGCCGATGCCGAACGGGTGCGTACCGCTGATCGCATCGTCCTGCCCGGCGTCGGCGCCTACGCCGACTGCGCGGCCGGCTTGCATACCGTAGAAGGCATGTGGGAAGCGGTGGAAGAAGTCGCGATCGGCAAAGGCCGGCCCTTCCTCGGCATCTGCGTCGGCATGCAGCTGATGTCGCAGCGTGGCCTCGAAAAGACAATTACCAACGGCTTTGGCTGGATATCAGGCGACGTCAAGGAGATCACGCCCGCCGATCCGGCGCTGAAAATCCCGCAGATCGGCTGGAACACGATCGAACTCAAACGCCGGCATCCGCTGTTTGCCGGCATTCCGACCGGGCCGGACGGGCTGCACGCCTATTTCGTCCATTCCTACCATCTCGATGCGCGCAGGGCGGACGAGGTTCTGGCGGTCACCGACTATGGCGGCCCGGTGACGGCCACCGTTGCCCGTGACAATCTCGTCGGCACGCAGTTCCACCCTGAAAAGAGCCAGGCGCTCGGCCTGGCGCTGATCACCAACTTCCTGCGCTGGAGGCCCTAGAGCATGATCCCGAAAAGTGGCCCCCGGTTTTCTCGGACAAACGGTTCCCGTTTGTCCCGAGATCATGCTCAAGCGAAGGGATAACTCATGAGCAAGAAGGGCTACTGGATGGCGATGGTCGATGTCCGCGATCCCGATGTGTACAAGCAGTACATCGAGGCGAATGCCGTCGCCTTTGCGAAATACGGCGCGAAATTCCCAGTGCGCGCCGGTCGCTACGAGAATCCCGAAGGACCGACCGGCAATCGTCACGTGCTGGTCGAGTTCGATTCCTACGACAAGGCGGTCGAATGCTATCATTCGCCGGAATATCAGCACGCCTCGAAGTTTCGGCTTGCCGCCTCATCAGGCCATTTCGTCATCGTTGAAGGCGCCTGAACGGATGATCCTTTTCCCCGCCATCGACCTCAAGGACGGCCAATGCGTGCGCCTCAAGCACGGCGACATGGCCACCGCGACCATCTACAATGACGACCCGGCGGCCCAGGCCAAAGCCTTCGAGCAGCAGGGCTTCGAATGGCTGCATGTCGTCGACCTCAATGGCGCCTTCCAGGGCCAGAGCGTCAACAGTGCGGCGGTCGGCGCCATCCTCAAGGCGACGAAGAATCCGGTCCAGCTCGGCGGCGGCATCCGCACGCTGGCGCAGATCGAGGACTGGCTCGATCGCGGGCTGGCCCGCGTCATCCTCGGCACGGTGGCGGTGCGCGATCCCGATCTGGTCAAGCAGGCTTGCAAGGCATTCCCGGGCCAGGTGGCCGTCGGCATCGACGCCAAGGGCGGCAAGGTCGCCGTCGAGGGCTGGGCCGAGGCATCGAGCCTCGGCGTCATCGAACTGGCGAAGAAATTCGAAGGCGCCGGCGTCGCTGCCATCATCTACACCGACATCGACCGTGACGGCGTCCTGACCGGCATCAACTGGGATGCCACCATCGGCCTCGCCGACGCCGTGTCGATCCCGGTCATCGCGTCGGGCGGCCTCGCCTCGATCGCCGACATCGTGCGCATGACCATGCCCGATGCGCAAAAGCTCGAAGGCGCCATCTCCGGCCGCGCGCTCTATGACGGCCGCATCGATCCGGCCGAGGCTCTTGCGATCCTGCAGGGCAAGGCGGAGACGCGGACGTGAACATCTCCATTATCCTGGCCTCCTACGACAGCGGCCATTACCATGGCGGCATGGGCCAGGGTCCGGATGCGCTGATATCAGGCGGGCTCGTCGACGCTCTGACGATGGCCGGCCACGATGTGATGGTCGAGGATATTGGCAAGGTTGGAGATGCCCAGGAGCGCGAAATCGCCACCGGCTTTGCTGTCTGCAACGCGGTTGCGACCGAGGTTCGCCTTGCCCGGGACGCCGGTCGGTTTCCCATCGTCCTTGCCGGAAACTGCCTGACCAGCGCCGGCGCGGTCGCCGGCGAGGACGCCGATGCGATCATCTGGGCCGACCAGCACGGCGACCTCAACACGCCCGAGACATCCACATACGGCTTTCTCGACGGCATGGCGCTGGCGACGGTGCTTGGCCTGTGTTGGCGCCCGATGGCGGCGGCCATCCCCGGCTTCAAGCCGATCGATCCCTCACGCTGCGTGCTCGTCAACGCGCGCGATCTCGATCCGGCGGAAAAGCAACTCCTCGAGACATTGCCGATAATCCGGACGGAATGCCCTGGAGTGGCCCAGGCGACCGAAAGACTGAAGGTCGCCGGTGCCAAACGCGTGCACATGCATCTCGACATGGACGTGCACGATCCCGGGGAGTTGCAGGCTAACCGCTATATCGCGTCTGGCGGGCCGAGCCCGGAACAGTTGCGCGACGCCACTTGCGCCATGGCGCTTGCGGTGCCTGTCGTCGGCATCACTGTTTCCGCCTACGATCCGGCCTTCGACGCGCAGGGCGATGTCCCGCCGCTGGTCGGTCAGTTGCTCAACGATCTCATCGCCACGATAGAGGGCCGCTGATGCTCAAAGCCCGTGTCATCCCCTGCCTCGACGTCAAGAACGGTCGCGTCGTCAAGGGCGTCAACTTCGTCGATCTCATCGACGCCGGCGATCCAGTCGAGGCGGCCAAGGCCTATGACGCGGCCGGCGCCGACGAACTCTGCTTTCTCGACATCACCGCTTCGTCGGACAATCGCGAGACCATCTTCGACATCGTCGCCCGCACCGCCGAACAATGCTTCATGCCGCTGACCGTCGGCGGCGGCGTGCGCCAGGTCGCCGACATCAGGAAGCTGCTGCTGGCCGGCGCCGACAAGGTGTCGATCAACACGGCGGCGGTGAAGACCCCGGATTTCGTCGCCGAGGCGGCCGACAAGTTCGGCAACCAGTGCATCGTCGTCGCCATCGACGCCAAGAACGTGTCCGGCACCGGCGAGGCCGATCGCTGGGAGATCTTCACCCATGGCGGGCGCGAGAAGACCGGCATCGACGCGGTCGAATTCGCTCGGCTGATGGTCGATCGCGGCGCCGGCGAGATCCTGCTGACGTCGATGGACCGAGACGGCACCAAGGCCGGCTACGACATCGCGCTGACCCGCGCCATTGCCGACGCGGTGCGGGCGCCGGTGATCGCTTCCGGCGGGGTCGGCACACTCGATCACATGGTCGAAGGCATTCGCGATGGCCATGCCGGCGCCGTGCTTGCGGCCTCCATCTTCCATTTCGGCACCTATACGATAGCGCAGGCCAAGGCGCATATGGCCGCCGCGGGGCTGCCGATGCGGCTGGACTCCCTCGGCAATCGGTCTTAAAGCATGATCCCGAAAAATGGGAACCGGTTTTCGGAAAAAGATCATGCTTAAACAAGCAGATAGATGACGGTCATGACCGAGTTTTCGCTATCCGATCTGGAAAAGATCGTCGGGGAACGCGCCCATTCCGGTGATCCGGATTCCTGGACCGCAAACCTGTTTGCGCGCGGCATCGACAAGGCGGCGCAGAAACTCGGTGAAGAAGCGGTCGAGACTGTGATTGCCGCCGTCAAGGGCGACAAACAGGCCCTCGTTTCGGAAAGTGCCGATCTTGTATATCATTGGCTCGTCGTTCTCGGCCTCTCCGGGATTCCGCTGAGCGACGTGCTTAGGGAACTCGAAGGCCGCACCGGGCGTTCGGGCATCGCCGAGAAGGCGTCACGGCCCAAGGGCTGACCGCGAGGAGGGCAGGTATCTCGATGGATCAGCTCGCGCCAACCGAGAAATATTCCCCCTTTCGTTTCTTCTCCGCCGAGCAATGGTCGCAATTCCGCGCCGACACGCCATTGACGCTGAGCGCGGACGAATTCCGCCGCCTGCGTTCGCTCAACGACCCGATCGACCTCGAAGAGGTCAAGCGCATCTATCTGTCGCTGTCGCGGCTTTTGTCCGCGCATGTCGAGGCGAGCCAGCTGCTGTTCAGGCAACGCCAGGCCTTCTTCAACGCGGTGGACATCGTCAAGACGCCTTTCATCATCGGCATTGCCGGTTCCGTCGCGGTTGGCAAATCGACCACGGCGCGCGTGTTGAAGGAGCTGTTGGCGCGTTGGCCGTCGAGCCCCAAGGTCGACCTCATCACCACCGACGGCTTCCTGCTGCCCAACGAGGTGCTGCGCCGCGAGAACCTGATGGAACGCAAGGGTTTTCCGGACAGCTACGACGTCGGCGCGCTACTGCGCTTCCTCTCGGGCATTAAGTCGGCGCTGCCCGATGTCCGCGCGCCGGTCTATTCGCACCTGACCTATGACGTCATTCCCGGCGAGTTCGTCACCATCGACCGGCCCGACATATTGATCTTCGAAGGCATCAATGTCCTGCAGCCCGGCAAGCTGCCGCAGGACGGCAAGATCGTACCCTTCCTGTCGGACTTCTTCGACTTCGCCATCTATATCGACGCCGACGAGAAGCTGATCCACAATTGGTACATCTCCCGCTTCATGCGGCTGCGCGAGACCGCCTTCCGCAACCCGGACTCCTTCTTTCACCGCTATTCGCAGCTCTCGGAGGGTTCGGCGCGCGCCATCGCCGAAGGCCTGTGGACCAACATCAATCTGAAGAATCTGCGCGAAAACATCCTGCCGACGCGGGCCCGTGCCGACCTTATCCTGCGCAAGGGCGCCGACCACCTGGTTGAGGAAGTGGCGCTCAGGAAGCTGTGACGGCCGGCTTCGTCACCCGTCGCAGCGTCAGGTTGATGCGGCCGCCATTTTTCAGCAGCGCCGAGGTCGAGGGATAGATGCGGTCGACGCCGTGAAAGCACAGCCGCCCCTCGCCGCCGAGCACCACGACATCGCCGCTTTTCAGTCGGAACGACTTTGTGCCGCCCTCACGCGTCGCCCCCTCGCCCGTCACTCGGCCGACCCGGAACAGGCAATCGTCGCCAAGCGAGACGGAAACCACCGGCGCCGAAAAATCGGCCTCGTCGCGGTCCTGGTGCAGGCCCATTTTTGCCTCCGGCGTATAGAAATTGACCAGGCACGCCTCAGGCGGATGCGGATAGCCGGAGACCTCACGCCACAGCTCGAGCAGCCCATTCGGGATTGGCGGCCATGGCGCTCCGGTCACCGGGTGGGTCGGCTGGTAGCGGTAGCCTTGCTCCTTGTCGGTGACCCAGCCGAGCGGGCCGCAATTGGTCATGCGCACGCTCATCTCCTTGCCGGTGCGCGGCATCGCCGGCACGAACAGCGGCGCCTGCTGCACGATGTTTCTCACCTCCTCGACCAGCGCTTCCTGCACGCTGCGTGACAGGTAAGCCGGCATGTGGCGGACGCCTTTGGGCAGGACGAGCACGGATTCGGTCACCTTGCGAAGAGTTCGAAACCGTAAAATGTCACGATCGAATGAAAACGGCGACCCGAAAGCCGCCGCTCATGCCTAATTGGCAATCGCCCCGATCAGGCGAGGTCCGGTATCCGCAGCACCTGGCCCGGATAGATCTTGTCGGGATGGGTCAGCATCGGCTTGTTGGCCTCGAAGATGACCGTGTTCTTGACGCCCTTGCCCTTGCCGTAGCTCTTCTCGGCGATCTTCCAGAGATTGTCGCCCTTCTGGACAGTGTAGAAGGTGGGTTCCTTTGCCGGGGCCGCGGTCTTGCCGGCCTCTGGTGCAACCTGCAATTCGTCCGCCTGCACCTTGGAGACGCCAAGCGTGTTGCCGACGGCGATGACCGCCTTTTCGAAGATCGACTGGTCCTTGACCACGCCCTTGAGTACTGCCGTATCACCCTTGACGACGACCTCGACGCCATCGGTGCCGAGCTTGTGCGAATCGAGCTCCTTCTTGAGTGTATCGGCCGTGGGTGCGGCTTCTTCGTCGCCGCCGATGCCCAGTTTCTTGCCGACGCTCTTGACGAAATCGAACATGCCCATCTTTGGTCTCCCTTGCTGTGGCAATGGTGGAACCTTGCATCTGCGATGCGAAATGGGAAGTCGTTTTGAGCGCGTTATTGGTGTGGTGCTTAATCGTTCTCCACCCGGCCGCGTAGTTTCTTGATCGTGCCGCGTCCGGCCTTGCTCTTCAGCCGCCGTTCCACGGCGCCTTTCGACGGCCGCGTCTTCTTGCGCGGCGGTGGTGGCGGTTCGGCGGCCTTGGCGACCAATGCCGTAAGCCGTGCCCGTGCGTCCGCCCGGTTCTGTTCCTGGGTGCGGAAGCGGCCCGCCTCGATGACGATGACACCGTCCTTGGTGGCGCGCTGGCCGGCAAGCTTGATCGTCCGCTCGCGCACGCGCTCCGACAGGCCCGTCGCGTTGGCCGCGTCGAAGCGCAGTTGCACCGCTGTCGCCACCTTGTTGACGTTCTGGCCGCCCGGACCGGACGAACGGATGAAGTCCTCGTGCAGGTCGCCCGGGTAGATCACCGCATCGTCTGATATGATGATGTTGTCGTCGTTCGCCATGCCGCAGTCATGGCGCGGCGAATCAAAAAAGAAAAGGCCCGATCGAAACCGGGCCTTTCAACGATAGCCGAGCCGGATGGCGTGATTACTCCGCCGCTTCCTGCATGCGCGGGGCGGCACCCAGCACCACGGCGTCGACATGGCTTTCGAATTTTTCGAAGTTAACGGCGAACATGCCGACCAGTCTTGCCGCCTGCAGGTCATAGCCGGCCTTGTCCGCCCAGGTCGCCCGAGGGTCCAGAATCATCGGGTCGAGAATGGCGCTGTCGACGCCGCGAACCGCCACCGGCACCTCGAAACCGAAATGCGGGTCGGTGCGGAACTCGGCCGTCTTCAGCGAGCCGTCGAGTGCGGCGGCAAGCAGGGCCCGCGTCGCCTTGATCGGCATCCGCTTGCCGGTGCCGTAGGCGCCGCCGGTCCAGCCGGTGTTGACCAGCCAGCAATCGGCACCATGGCGGGCAATCAGCTCACGCAGCAGATTGCCGTATTCCGATGGATGGCGCGGCATGAACGGTGCACCGAAGCAGGTCGAAAACGTCGCTTCGGGCTCGGTCACGCCCTTTTCGGTCCCGGCCACCTTGGCGGTGTAACCGGACAGGAAATGATACATCGCCTGCGCCGGGCTCAGCCGCGCGATCGGCGGCATCACGCCGAAGGCATCTGCGGTCAGCATGATGATGTTGTTGGGATGGTTGGCGCGTCCGGTCTTGCTGGCGTTGGGGATGAAATGCAGCGGGTAGGCGCAGCGCGTGTTCTCGGTGAGCCTTCCGTCGTTGAAATCCGGCACGCCATCGACATCGAGCACGACATTTTCCAGCACGGTGCCGAAGCGCTGCGTGGTGGCAAAGATTTCCGGCTCGGCCTCCGCAGACAGCTTGATCGTCTTGGCGTAGCAGCCGCCTTCGAAATTGAAGATGCCGTGCGGCCCCCAGCCATGCTCGTCGTCGCCGATCAGCGTGCGCGAGGGATCGGCCGAGAGCGTCGTCTTGCCGGTGCCCGACAGGCCGAAAAAGACGGCGGCGTCGCCGGCCGCGCCCTCATTGGCCGAGCAGTGCATCGGCATCACGCCTTTCGCCGGCAGCAGATAGTTGAGCATGGTGAACACCGACTTCTTCATCTCGCCGGCATAGGAGGTGCCACCGATCAGCACGATCTTGCGCGTGAGATCGACGGCGATCACCGTTTCGGTGCGGCTCCCGTGGCGGACGGGATCGGCTCGGAAGGATGGCAGGTCGATGATGGTCATCTCGGGCACGAAATGCTCAAGTTCGGCCGCATTCGGACGGATGAGCAGATTGCGGATGAACAGCGAATGCCAGGCAAACTCGGTGATCACCCTGGTGGGCAGCTTCAGCTCCTCATCGGCGCCGCCGACCAGATCCTGGACGTAAAGATCCTTGTCCGCGGCATGCGCCCGGAAATCGGCAAGCAGCGTGTCGAACTGGGCCGGCGAGATCGCCTTGTTGTTGTCCCACCAGATATGCGGCTCGGTGGCGTCGTCGCGGACGACGAACTTGTCCTTGGGCGAGCGGCCGGTGTGCTGGCCGGTCTCGGCGACCAGCGCGCCATGTGCGGTCAGCCGGGCTTCGCCGCGCCGGATCGATTCCTCATAAAGGGCGGCTGCACCGAAATTATAGCGCACCATGCCGGTGGTTTTCAGGCCGATATGATCGATCGCGCAGGCGGAATTGCGTTTGCCGACTTCCGACATGGGTGTCCCTTCTGGATTTGCCGCATCTTTGCCGGCACGTTTCCGGCAAGCCCGCACCGCAGGCTGAAATGGTCAGAACCAGAAAAGCCAAATGATATCAAATCATTAATCGATTTAAATATTTTGAAAGTTGTTTAAATCGTTTATATGTGCAAAAAGTTTCGCGGTTGCCCAAAGGATTGGCGATGTTCGTTCGTCCAATTCTTATCGAGGTAGGATTGTGGCCGCCGGCAAGCCGCGCGTGACAGCGGACAAGGCCTATGCCACATTTTGTACCTAATTTGTCCTGCAAAAGCCCCTTCTCTACGAAAGAAGGGACAGCTCATGAGGGAGCCGCTTGAAATGGCAACAATCGCGCTTGTCGATGACGACCGCAACATTCTGACATCGGTGTCGATCGCCCTCGAATCCGAGGGGTATCGCGTCGAGACCTACACGGATGGTGCGTCGGCGCTGGAAGGATTGGCGGCACGCCCGCCGAATCTTGCCATCCTCGACATCAAGATGCCGCGCATGGACGGCATGGAACTGCTGCGCCGGATGCGCCAGAAGTCCGACCTCCCGGTGATCTTCCTGACTTCCAAGGACGACGAGATCGATGAATTGTTCGGCCTCAAGATGGGCGCCGACGATTTCATCCGCAAGCCGTTCTCGCAGCGTCTGCTGGTCGAGCGGGTGCGCGCCGTGCTGCGCCGTGCCAGCGCCCGCGAAGCCGCGGCCAAGACACCAAGCCAAGCGGCCCGCTCGCTCGAGCGCGGTCAGCTTGTCATGGACCAGGAGCGCCATACCTGCACCTGGAAGGGCGAGCCGGTGACGCTCACCGTCACCGAGTTCCTCATCCTGCATTCGCTGGCGCAGCGTCCCGGTGTCGTAAAAAGCCGTGATGCGCTGATGGATTCGGCCTATGATGAACAGGTCTATGTCGACGACCGCACCATCGACAGCCACATCAAGCGGCTGCGCAAGAAGTTCAAGGCCGTCGACGACGACTTCGAGATGATCGAAACCCTTTACGGAGTCGGATACCGGTTCCGCGAAGCGTAAGTTAGCAGGGACTGCTATTCGATGGCAGTGGAAGCACAGCGAAGCAGACCGGCGGGCGCCTCCAGGCGGCCGTCGCGGATCATGCCGTCTTTCGTGTCGAAGATCACGGTGCCGATGCGCCGCTTCCTCGGCCATCATATCTTTTCCAGCCTGACGCGGCGTATCCTCTTCCTCAACCTTGCCGGCCTTGCCGTCCTGGTGACCGGCATCCTCTATCTCAACACCTTTCGCGACGGGCTGATCGACGCCCGCGTCGAAAGCCTGATGACCCAGGGCGAGATCATCGCCGGCGCGATCGCCGCGTCGGCGACGGTCGAGACGGATTCGATCAGCATCGACCCGGAAAAGCTGCTTGAGCTGCAGGCCGGCGAAAGCCTGGGACCGGGCTCCGACCAACTCGACAATCTCGACTTCCCGATCAACCCGGAGCGCGTCGCACCGGTGCTGAGAAGGCTGATCTCGCCGACCCGGACCCGCGCCCGCATCTATGACCGCGACGCCAATCTGCTGCTCGATTCGCGCCATCTCTATTCGCGCGGCCAGATCCTGCGCTACGACCTGCCGCCGGTCGAAGAGGAAGAGCCCGACCTGGTCGAGCGCATCCAGAAATTCGTCTTCGACTTCTTCCGCAACACCGAGCTGCCGGTCTATCACGAGCAGCCGGGCGGCAATGGCGCCGCCTTCCCGGAAGTGGTCAAGGCGCTCACCGGCAGCCCGTCGACCATCGTTCGCGTCTCGGAACAGGGCGAGCAGATCGTTTCCGTGGCGGTGCCGATCCAGCGCTTCCGCGCCGTTCTCGGCGTGCTGATGCTGTCGACCGAAGGCGGCGACATCGACAAGATCGTTGCCGCCGAGCGCAAGGCCATCCTGCGCGTCTTCGGCATCGCGGCCTTGGTCACTGCCATCCTGTCGCTGCTGCTCGCCTCCACCATCGCCAATCCGCTGCGCCGGCTGTCGGCGGCGGCCGTGCGGGTGCGGCGCGGCGTCAAGAGCCGTGAGGAAATCCCTGACTTTTCCGACCGCCAGGACGAGATCGGCAATCTGTCGATCGCCATACGCGATATGACCAACGCGCTCTACGCCCGCATCGAGGCGATCGAAAGCTTTGCGGCGGATGTGTCGCATGAATTGAAGAACCCGCTAACGTCGCTGCGCAGCGCGGTGGAAACCTTGCCGCTGGCCAAGAACGACGATTCGCGCGGCCGTTTGATGGACATCATCCAACACGATGTCAGGCGGCTGGACCGGCTCATCACCGATATTTCCGACGCCTCACGCCTTGATGCGGAGCTCGCGCGCGAAGATGCCGGGAACGTCGACCTGAAGAAATTCATTACCGATCTCGTCGCCGTTTCGCGTGAAGCCACGCGCAACAAGAAGGCGGTCGAGATCGAGTTCAAGGTCGCCAAACTGCCGCAGGGCGTCAAAGGCTATTTCGTCGTCGGGCATGATCTGCGCATCGGCCAGGTCATCACCAATTTGATCGAGAACGCCCGCTCCTTCGTTCCCGAGGACCATGGCCACATCGGCCTGTCGCTGGCGCGCGCCGGCAAGTTCAACATCGTCACCGTCGACGACAATGGTCCCGGCATCCGGGCCGACAACATCGATCGCATCTTCGAACGCTTCTACACCGACCGACCGGCCGGCGAGGCGTTCGGCCAGAATTCTGGCCTTGGCCTGTCGATATCCAGGCAGATCGTCGAGGCCCATGGCGGCACGCTGACCGCCGAGAACATCCCGGGCACCAAACCCGGCGAGATCAAGGGCGCGCGCTTTGTCGTGACGCTGCCGGCCGAAGCATGATCCCGAAAAGTGGGAGCCGGTTTTCTCGGACGAACGGTTCCGTTCGTCCAGAGATCATCATGCTTCATCCAAAAACATGATCGTGCAAGACCGTGCCTGATCCAGTTGCACAGCCTGAAAACATTCACGGAACCGCGATCCTGATCGGCGAGCGCGGCGTCCTCATCACCGGGCCGTCCGGCGCCGGCAAGACGACGCTGGCGCTGACACTCCTGGACCATTGCCGCGCGCGCGGGCTGTTCTCGCGGCTGATCGGCGACGACAGGCTGCTTGCCGCGGCCCGTGCTGGGCGGCTGGTCTGTCGCGTGCCGGCGACCATCGCCGGTCTCGCCGAAGTACCGGGGTTCATGCCGCGCCCGCTGCCGTTCGAGCCGGGCGGAGTGATCGACCTGCATGTGAGGCTGGTGCCCAAGGCAGAGATGGCCCGTTTCCAGGAGGAAATCAGCGAGCCGGTCGCAGGCTGCCCGGTGCCGCGTATCGACCTTGCCGAGCGTAACGCCGCCACGGCCTTGCCGGCCGTGATGGCGCGGCTGTCGATCGCGCCTTTTCTATGATCCGCCCCGGTTTTTTTGCTGCAATGCGTCAAAATGGCATGGGCCTGCGCAATTTTGGGCTTGTCAACGGGCCGCGCGTCGACAAGATAGCGCTCCCGCCGCCAGGAATGGCTGGCGAGCATAATATGCGCCTGTGAAGCGGCGATGACGGGAGCCACCAAAGAATGATCGGACTCGTGCTTGTAACGCACGGTCAACTGGCCGCCGAGTTTCGACATGCCGTGGAACATGTCGTCGGGCCACAAGACAATTTCGAAACCGTGGCGATCGGCGCCGACGACGATATGGAGCAGCGTCGCCGCGACATCGTCGATGCGGTTGCCCGTGTCGACACCGGAACGGGCGTCATCGTGCTGACCGACATGTTCGGCGGCACGCCCTCCAATCTCGCTATCTCGGTGATGGAATCGGGCCGCACGGAGGTGATCGCCGGCATGAACCTGCCGATGCTGATCAAGCTCTCCTCGATCCGCAAGGGCGACAATATGGCGGCCGCCCTCGACGAGGCTCAGGCGGCCGGCCGCAAATACATCAATGTCGCCAGCCAGCTTTTGAGCAGCAAATGAACGCGCTGTACCCGGAAAAAGATCATATTGCCAAAGATACGATCACCAGGGACTTTCCCATCATCAACCAGCGCGGCCTGCACGCGCGCGCCTCGGCGAAGTTCGTCCAGCTGGCCAGCGGTTTCGACGCTTCGGTGCATGTCGAGAAGGACGGCGTCAAAGTCGGCGGCACCTCGATCATGGGCCTGATGATGCTGGCGGCAAGCCCCGGCTACTCGATCCGTGTTACCGCCAGCGGACCGGAGGCCCGGCAGGTCATCGACGCCCTTGAGCAGCTGGTGGCGTCCCGCTTCGGCGAGGAAAGCTGATCCGGTGCATCGCAAATGCATGTCCGAGAGACATGCACGAATAAAGATTTCTTTATATCCCATTGTCGTCTTCGCCCCGATCTGCTAGTCAGGCCGGCAATTCGCGCCCTTCGACGCGCCGGCCGGCGTGGGCGCATCCGCAACCAATTCGCAGCACAACATTCGCAGGGAGTACTACCATGACGGGTAGCAAGGACTATGTGGTCGCCGACATCTCGCTTGCCGGCTGGGGCCGCAAGGAAATCGAGATCGCCGAAACCGAAATGCCGGGCCTGATGGCCAGCCGCGAGGAATTCGGCGACAAGAAGCCACTCAAAGGCGCGCGCATCACCGGCTCGCTGCACATGACCATCCAGACGGCGGTGCTGATCGAGACGCTGAAGGCGCTCGGCGCCGATATCCGCTGGGCCTCCTGCAACATCTTCTCGACCCAGGATCACGCGGCCGCGGCCATTGCCGAGGCTGGCATCCCGGTGTTCGCCGTCAAGGGTGAGAGCCTCGAGCAGTACTGGGACTACACCGACAAGATCTTCCAGTGGACCGACGGTGGCCTTTCCAACATGATCCTCGATGATGGCGGCGACGCCACCATGTACATTCTGATCGGCGCCCGCGCCGAGGCCGGCGAGGACGTGCTGTCCAACCCGCAGAGCGAGGAGGAGGAGTACTTCTACGCCCAGGTCAAGAAGCGCCTGAAGGCCTCGCCCGGCTTCTTCACCAAGCAGAAGGCGGCGATCCGCGGCGTCACCGAAGAGACGACGACCGGCGTCAACCGGCTTTACCAGTTGCAGAAGAAGGGCTTGCTGCCCTTCCCCGCCATCAACGTCAACGACTCGGTCACCAAGTCGAAGTTCGACAACAAGTACGGCTGCAAGGAATCGCTGGTCGACGGTATCCGTCGCGGTACCGACACGATGATGGCCGGCAAGGTCGCGGTCGTCTGCGGTTATGGCGACGTCGGCAAGGGCTCGTCGGCCTCGCTCAAGGGCGCCGGCGCCCGCGTCAAGGTCACCGAGGTCGATCCGATCTGCGCCCTGCAGGCGGCGATGGACGGTTTTGAAGTCGTCACGCTGGAAGACGCGGCTCCGACCGCCGACATCGTCATCACCACCACCGGCAACAAGGATGTCGTTACCCTCGACCACATGCGTTCGATGAAGGACATGGTGATCGTCGGCAACATCGGCCACTTCGACAACGAGATCCAGGTGGCTTCGCTGCGCAACCTGAAATGGACCAACGTCAAGCCGCAGGTCGACATGATCACCTTCCCGGACGGCAAGCGGATGATCCTTTTGTCGGAAGGCCGTCTGCTCAATCTCGGCAACGCCACCGGTCACCCGAGCTTCGTCATGTCGGCGTCCTTCACCAACCAGGTGCTGGCCCAGATCGAGCTGTACACCAAGCCCGGCCAGTACGAGAACCAGGTCTACGTCCTGCCCAAGCACCTCGATGAAAAGGTCGCGCGCCTGCATCTCGACAAGCTTGGCGCCCGCCTGACCGAATTGTCCGATGAGCAGGCCGCCTATATCGGCGTCACCCAGCAGGGGCCGTTCAAGCCGGAACACTACCGCTATTAACCAAAGCTAAAATTACTACCAGATATTGAGGCCGGGCGATTGACTTTCGCCCGGCTTTATTTTTGCGCGCCATCAGCCTTCACGCCGATTCGGCGAGGGTTTATTGTCAGGTGATTCGGCGATGCTTCCGGCCCGAGAGGGGTTCAAGAGAGGTGCGCATCAGGGCGGTCTTGCATTCAGGCGGCGGAGAGGACCAAGACATGCCGGGGCAACACCCGCACAGAGCGGGACGGGCCGTTTCCGGCGGCCATGACGATTCGAGGATCACCGGCTCCGCCTTGCAAAGCGGAAGCCTGTCCTGGCGCGCCCGTGCGTCATTCTTCCTTGCCACCTCCGCGCTTGCCGGCCCCTTAGCCGGTGCTGTCGCGCGTGCCGAAACCGCTGGTTCCGCCGTCGCCGGATTTTCCATGAGCGCCGTCGAGGTGATGCAGCTTGCGGTGTTTGTCGGTGTGACGGGTGCTGCACTGATATCGGCGATCGTCCTCATCCGCGAAAGAGCCCGCACCTCGGCGGAAAATGTCGAGCTCAGGAGCCGCCTCGCCGACATCAACGCGGCGCTCCGCCGCTCGGAGGCGCTGCTCAATCTGCGCGACCAGCGCGTGGTCGTCTGGGCCGCGGAAAACAAGAAGCCCGAACTCATCGGCACATTGCCCGTCGAAAGCGGCGCTCCGGAGGACAGGGCCGCTTTTCTTGCTTTCGGCCGCTGGCTGATGCCGCGTTCCGCGGCGGCGCTTGAACATGCCGTTGCGGGATTGCGCGAAAAGGCGAAACCCTTCGACCTCGTCATCGAATCGCAGGCCGGCGCGCCGCTCGAAGTGCATGGCCGCAAGAGCGCGGCGCATGTGCTCGTGCGCTTCGTCTCGCTTTCGGAGACGCAGCGCAGCCAAGCCAGGCTGAAGATCGAGAACCAGCGGTTGGCTGCCGACCATGACACGATGATCGGCCTGCTCGACGCGCTGAACATGCCAGCCTGGCTGCGCAGCGAGGACGGGCGGCTGAAGTGGGTCAACCGCGCCTATGCCGATGCGGTCGAGGCGGAAAATGCCGAAGCCGCGGTACGGGAGGCAAAAGAGTTCCTCGGCGGCCAGGCACGCGACGCGATTGCCGCCCAGCACAAGACGCATCCGGTCTTCGAACAGTCGCTTTCCACCGTGATCGAAGGCGATCGCCGTGTGTTCGCGGTCACCGATTTCGCCGGCGGCGATGGCTCGGCCGGTCTTGCTTGCGACACCAGCGCCATCGAGACGGTTCGCGGCGAATACGAGCGGACCGTCAGGAGCCACGCCGACACGCTCGACCAGCTCAATACGGCGGTCGCCATTTTCGACACCGACGAGAAGCTGCGGTTCTTCAACCAGGCTTTCCAGAAGCTGTGGGGCCTCGACAGTGGTTTCCTGCACAGCGCTCCCGACAATGCGCTGCTGCTCGACCGGCTGCGCAGCGAGGGCAAGATCGCCGAGCAACCTGAATGGCGCCGCTGGAAGGAAGGCCTGCTCAGCGCCTATCGCGCTGTCGAATCCCAGGAACATTGGTGGCATCTGCCGGACGGCAAGACCATCCGCGTCGTCGCCAATCCGCAGCCCAAGGGTGGCGTGACCTGGGTGTTCGAGAACCTGACCGAGAAGATGGACCTCGAAAGCCGCTACCAGACGGCGGTGCGGGTCCAGGGCGAGACGCTCGACAATCTTGCCGAAGGCGTGGCTGTGTTCGGCCCCGACGGCAGGCTTCGGCTGTCGAACCCCGCCTTTGCCACGCTCTGGGGTTTGAGCGGCGAAGCGGCCAAGGCCAATGTCCACGTGTCCACGATCCGCGACCTTTGCGACCGGCAGGCGGCGGACAGTCCCTGGCCAGGCTTCGTGGCGGCCGTCACCGGGTTCGACGACGAGCGCCGCGACCGCCACGGCCAGACCGAACTCAACAACGGCAACGTGCTGAGCTACGCCATGATCCCGTTGCCCAACGGGCAAGTGATGATGACCTTCGTCGATGTCACCGACAGCGTCCATGTCGAACGGGCGCTGAAGGACAAGAACGAGGCGCTGCAAAAGTCCGACCAGCTCAAGAACGAATTCGTCCAGCACGTCTCCTATGAGTTGCGCTCGCCGCTGACCAACATCATCGGCTTCACCGAACTGCTGTCGCAGTCCACGACCGGTCCGCTGACGCAGAAGCAGCGCGAATATGTCGAGCATGTCAGCTCGTCTTCCTCGGTCCTGCTCACCATCGTCAACGATATCCTCGACCTGGCGACGGTGGACGCCGGCATTATGCAGCTCGACATTTCCGAGGTGCAGGTCGATCGCACCATTGCGGCTGCGGCCGAACTGGTGGCCGACCGCCTGGAAGAGCATGCGATCAGGCTCGAGGTCGATGCCACTGCCGCGCCGAAGACGTTCCACGGCGACGAAATCCGTGTCCGCCAGATACTCTACAATCTGCTCAGCAACGCCGCCAACTACGCGCCGGAAGCCAGCACCATCCGGCTTACTTGCCGCCATCTGGCGGACGGGGTGGAATTCTCGGTTCATGACGACGGCCCCGGCATGCCGCCCGATGTGCTCGATTCGGTGTTCCGCCGTTTCGAGCCGCGCGCCAATGGTGGCCGCCGGCGCGGCGCAGGTCTCGGCCTGTCGATCGTCAAGAGCTTTGTCGAGCTGCATGGCGGCAGCGTTCGCATCGAAACCGGCAAGGACAAGGGTACGACCGTCATCTGCACCTTTCCCGACATGCCGGGCATCCGCGCCGCGGCCGAGTAGCGCGCTCGATGACCGAATTGGTGCTGGAGCGTTTACTCGCCGACGAGACACAGACAGCGCGGCTGGGCGAGGATCTCGCGCTGTCGCTACGCCCGGGTGATGTGCTTGCCCTCAAGGGCGATCTCGGTGCCGGCAAGTCGACGCTCGCCCGAGCCTTGATCAGGACTCTGGCTGACGATGCCGGCCTCGATGTGCCGAGCCCGACCTTCACGCTGGTGCAGAGCTACGACACCCGCATTCCGGTCCATCATTTCGATCTCTACCGCCTGTCCTCGGCGGCCGAGATCGATGAGCTCGGCTTCGATGAAGCCCTGACCCAAGGCGCTGCTTTGGTTGAGTGGCCGGAACGGGCGGAAGATTATCTGCCGAAAACCACGGTCCTGATCGAACTCATCCAGCATGGCGAGGGCCGGCTGGCGCGGCTGTCGGGGCAGGGTGCTGCCTTCGACCGGGCGACACGGTCGCTGGCCATGCGCGACTTTCTCGTGAACGCCGGCTGGGGGGAAGCGCAGCGCCGCCACTTCATCGGCGATGCTTCGGCCCGCTCCTATGAGATCGTTTCGCTGCCGGACCAGAAGCCGCAAGTGCTGATGAACTCGCCCCGGCTGGTGCTCGGCCCGCCGGTGCGCGACGGCAAGCCCTATGCCGAAATCGCTCACACCGCGCAGTCGGTCTCCGCCTTCGTCGCCATCGACCGCGCCTTGAAGGCCGCCGGCGTCAGCGTTCCGGAAATCCATGCCGAGGATCAGGAGCAGGGGTTTTTGCTTCTCGAACATCTGGGTTCGGAAGGGTTTCTCGGCAGCGATGGCCAGCCGGTGGCGGAGCGCTATGCGGCGGCGGCCGAACTGCTGGCCATGATGCATGGCAGGACCTGGCCGCGACGCCTGGAAACAGGGCTGGGCGGCTTCCACGAAGTGCCGCCTTTCGACCGCGATGCCATGATGATCGAAGCCGATCTGCTGGTCGACTGGTACGTGCCGGCGATATCGGGCAGCCCGGCAAGCAACAGGTTGCGCGCCGGCTACCACAAGGAGTGGAACGCGCTTCTCGACCGGCTGCAGGGCCGCGAAGTCACATTGATGCTGCGTGATTTCCATTCGCCCAACATCATCTGGCGCGGCGACCGTTCCGGGCATGACCGGCTGGGCATCGTCGATTTCCAGGATGCGCTGATCGGCCCATCCGCCTATGATGTCGCCTCGCTCGCCATGGACGCGCGCATCACCATGTCACCCGAGATCGAGAAACAGACGCTGGATGCCTATATCGCGGCGCGCCACGCAGCCGGTGCTTTCGACGAAGCAAGTTTCCTGGAATCTTACGCCATCATGGCGGCGCAGCGAAACTCCAAGATCCTCGGCATCTTCGTCCGTCTCGAAAAGCGCGACGGCAAACCCTACTATCTGAAACACCTGCCGCGCATTCGCGATTATCTGCGCCGGGCCTTGTCTCATCCGGCGCTGGCAAGCCTGCGCGAGTTCTACGACCGCCACGGTTTGCTGGAGGAGCGAGCGCTGTGACAGCAAAACCGGACACCGCCATCGTACTTGCCGCCGGGCTCGGCAAACGCATGCGGCCGATCACCGACACCATTCCCAAGCCGCTGGTCAGGATCGCCGGCAAGACGTTGCTCGACTGGAGCCTCGACAGCCTGGCCGCCGCCGGTGTCGGCAAGGCCGTGGTCAACGTCCATTATTTTCCCGAACAGATCGTCGCCCATGTCGCGGCGCGCCAGTCGCCGAAGATTGTTATCTCCGATGAGAGTGAGAAACTGCTCGATTCCGCCGGCGGCATCGTCAAGGCGTTGCCGGAACTGGGTGAGCGGCCCTTCTACATCCTCAACGCCGACACGTTCTGGATCGACGACGGTCCTCTCAATCTCAAGCGTCTCGCCCTTGCATGGGACGCGGCGAAAATGGATATTCTGCTGATGCTTGCGGATCTCCATCAGGCGACCGGACACTGCGGCAGCACCGATTTCCTGGTCGCGCCGGATGGCGCCTTGCGGCGCTCAAAAGGCGATCCGGCGGGCCTGATCTATGCTGGGGCGGCGATCATCCATCCGCGCCTGTTCGAGCAGGCACCGGCCGGGCCGCACTCGCTCAACGCCTATTTCGACACCGCCATTGCCGCCGGGCGCCTATTTGGCATGCCGATGCATGGCCACTGGATCACCGTCGGCACGCCAGATGCCATTCCGCTCGCGGAAGCGGCGGTCGCCGGCGCACTGACCGAGTTGCAATGAGCGGCTCGAGCCGCGTTTTCTCAATTCCCCCCGGAGCGCCGTTTCTGCCGACGCTTGCCGAGGCGCTGCTTGACGGTTGCCTTGTTCCAGGGTTTCGGTTTGACGGCGACCCGCTCGCTCTGGCCGATGTCACCATCTATGTGCCGACGCGCCGCGCGGCGCGCGCTCTGCGGGGTGTCTTCGTCGACAGTCTGGCGGCGCGCGGCGGCGGCGGTTCGGCGATCCTGCCGGTCATCCGCCCACTCGGCGAATTCGACGAGGACGAGGCCGTATTCGAGACCGAGGCAGCGGCCGCCATCGATCTCGCACCACCGATCGCCGCTTCCGAACGCCTGTTGCTGCTGACGCCGCTGGTGCGCGCCTGGAAACGCCGGCTGCCGGCGCATGTCGCGGCACTTTTCGCCGAGGAGATCGTCATCCCGGCTTCGACCGCCGACGCGATCTGGCTGGCGCGCGATCTCGCGGGGCTGATGGACGAGATCGAGACGGAGGGCACGGACTGGGCCAAGCTCACCGATCTGGTGGGTGGCAACCTTGCCGGATGGTGGCAGGTGACGCTCGAATTCCTCGGCATCGTCACCGACGCCTGGCCGAAATTCCTTGCCGAGAGCGATCGCTCAAACCCGGCCGCGCATCGCAGCGCGCTGATCCGCGCCGAGGCAGCGCGGCTGCAGCGCAATCCGCCCGCTGGACCGGTCATCGCCGCAGGCTCGACCGGCTCGATACCGGCCACCGCCGAACTGCTTACCGCGATCGCGCGCTTGCCCGGCGGCGCCATCGTGCTGCCCGGCCTCGACCGGACACTGGACGACGCATCCTTCCAGGCAATCGCGGCGCCCGGGGCCCGTCCGGCCGTGCTCGGCCACCCGCAATATGGCCTCGCCAGGCTGATCGGCAAGATCGGCGTGCTGCGCGGCGATGTCGGGGAGATCGGCGCGGCCGAACCGCAACTTGCGCTTCGCGCCGCTCTTGTCGGCGAAGCGTTGCGGCCGGCCGAGACCACCGAATTGTGGGCCGAGACGCGCGACGGTTTTTCAGTGTCCGACGTCGCCGGGGCCTTCGCCGGCGTGACCTTGCTCGAAGCGGCCAGCGAACGCGATGAAGCCGTCGCCATTGCCGTCGCGCTGAAGCGCGCGGTCGAAGTATCAGACCAAAGGGCGGCTCTCGTCACCGGCGACCGCGCACTGGCGCGGCGCGTCTCGATCGAACTCCAGCGCTTCGGCGTCGTCGCCGACGATTCCGGCGGCACCTCGCTCGCCAACACCCCGCCGGCCAGCCTGCTCCGGCTGGCGCTCGAAGCGGTGTTCCGGCCAGGCGATCCGGTTGGCCTCTTATCGCTGCTCAAGCATCCGCTGCTTGGCCTCGGCCTCGAACGGGCTGATGTGCGCCATGCTGCGGAACTGGTCGAACTGGTGGCGCTGCGCGGCGGCACAGGCCGTCCCGACATCGTTTCGTTGCCGGAACTATTCGAAGCCCGCCTCACTGGGCTCGGCAGCGGCAGCCGGCCGCCCTTCTGGTTTTCCCGGTTGACCGTGCGTTCCATCGAAAGCGCGCGGAATTTGCTGGAACGTCTCACGCAAGCACTGGCCCCACTTGCGGCTTTCCGGGGCCAGGATGACGCCGACCTTGCAGCGCTGGTCGGGGCCAGCGTCGTCGCACTCGAAAGTGTCGGCCGCACCGCCGATGGCGGCCTTGCCGAACTCTATGCCGGCGACGCCGGCGAGAAGCTCGCCGAACTGCTGCGCGGACTGGTCGCTGCTTCTGCATCGCTGTCCTTCGCGGCGAGCGAATGGCCAGACGTGATGGCGGCACTGATCGCGCCTGAAACGGTCAAACCGGCGCAAGGCACCGACAGGAACATCGCCATCTGGGGCGCGCTGGAAGCGCGGTTGCAGACTGTCGACACCCTGGTCATCGGCGGGCTCAACGAGGGCGTGTGGCCGCGCAAGCCAGAGAGCGACCGCTTTATGTCGCGGCTGATGAAGACCGGTATCGACCTCGAACCGCCGGAACGGCGCATCGGCCTCGCCGCGCATGATTTCCAGATGGCCATGGGGGCGAAGAAAGTGGTGCTGGCCCGCTCGGCGCGCGCTGGCGACGCACCCGCAGTGCCATCGCGCTGGTTGCAGCGCCTGCTCACCTTCATCGGCAAGGGGCAGGCGGCAGAGCTGCGCCGCCGTGGTGACGAACTGCTCGCCTGGGCGCGCGCGCTCGATACCGGCCCGAGGCAGGATTTCGCGCCGCGGCCGCAGCCGAAACCGCCACTGTCAGTGCGCCCAACCCATTTCTCGGTCACCGAGATCGAGACCCTGCGCCGGGATCCCTACGCCGTCTATGCAAGACGGATACTTGGCCTGATGCCGCTCGATCCGGTCATTCGCGACCCCGGTGCCGCCGAGCGCGGCACGCTGTTCCATGCCATCCTGCATCTGTTCTCCGCGAGTGTGGCCGATCCACGCGCGCCCGACGCGTTCGCCGGTCTCATCGCCGCCGGCCGCGCCTGTTTTGCCGAAGCCGCACTTCCGGCTGATGTCGAGGCGGTGTGGTGGCCGCGTTTTGAAAAACTCGCCGCCAACGTCATCGAATGGGAGCGCACACGCGCCGACGCGGTGATACGGCGGCATGCCGAGGAGCGCGCCGGCAAGACCGTCGTCGGCCAGTCCGGCGTGACGCTGTCCGGCTACGCCGACCGCGTCGACCTGCTGGCCGGCGGCATGGCCGACATACTAGATTACAAGACCGGCTCCTCGCCGTCCAAGGCGCAGGCGCATACGCTGCTGGCGCCGCAACTGGCGCTGGAGGGCGCGCTGCTCAGGCGCGGCGCTTTCAAGGGTCTGGGCGCGCGCGAACCCTCGCAACTGGCCTTCATCAGGCTGAAGCCGAATGGCGAAGTGTTCGAAGAGTCCATCCTCGAACACAATCGCCAGCCGCGAACCGCCACCGATCTTGCCGAAGAGGCCTGGGCGCGGCTGGAAAAGCTGTTGATCCACTATGCCGACCCGGCGACCGGATACCTGTCGCGCGCGCTGCCGTTTCGCGAAGGCGAGACCGATGGCGATTACGACCATCTTGCCCGCGTGCTCGAATGGTCGGCAGGCGGCGACGCCGGCGACGAGGGAGGGGAGGCATGAAGAAGGCCTATCCCATCCCGAGCGATACCGCGACCAGCCAGGCCCGCGCCGCCGATCCCGGCAATTCCGCCTGGGTGTCGGCGAATGCCGGCTCCGGCAAGACCCATGTGCTGGCCCAGCGCGTCATCCGGCTGCTGCTGCGCGGCACGGACCCGTCGAAGATCCTGTGCCTGACCTACACGCGCGCCGCTGCCGCCAACATGTCGAACCGGGTGTTCTCGACACTGTCGGAATGGACGACGCTCGGTGATGCGGATCTGGCGGCAAAGGTCGAGGCGCTGGAGGATCGCCGGCCCGATATCGAGACTATGCGCCGGGCGCGGCGCCTGTTCGCCGAGGCGCTGGAAACGCCCGGCGGGCTGAAGATCCAGACCATCCACGCCTTCTGTGAATCCGTGCTCCACCAGTTCCCGCTGGAAGCCAACATCCCGGCCCATTTCGAGATGCTCGACGGCCAGATGGAGGCATCGCTGTTTGCCGCCGCGCGCCGCGACATGATTTCGGGCACATCCGCCGGTGACAAGGATCTGGCCGAGGCTTTTGCCGCCATTCTCGATCGGGGCGGCGAAGCCGGGCTCGACGCCTTGCTGGGTGAGATCGTGCGCAAGCGCGACGGCTTGCGCAATTTCATCGACGCTGTCGGGCGCGACGGCACGCGCTTCCAGGTGCTGTTCGACGAATTCCATTTCCGCTCCGGCCAGACCGCCGAGGGCATTGCGGCATCGGTCTGGCCGCTGCCGGGCTTCCTGCCCGACTATTTTGCCGGCTTTGCCCAGGCTGCTGAAGCCACCGACGCCAGATCGGTGCTGAACAACATCCTGCCCTATGCGCGCCAGGCTTTCGCCCAGGGCGACCCCATTCGCCGTCTGCAATTGCTCGCAAGAGCCTTCCTCAAGACCGATGGCGATGCCTACGACCCGGCGAAGGCCTTCAAGAAAGCTCTGGTCGATCGGCTGCCGGATCTGGCGGAGCGCTATCTCTCGGCGACAAAAGCCATCATCGAAACCGTCGACCGGCTGGCTCTGTTCCGGATGCTGGAAGGCACGGTTGCCGCACTGACCATCGCCGACTGGCTGATCGCCCGCTATGAAGTACTGAAGCGCAGCCGCGGCTTTCTCGACTTCAACGATTTGATCACCCGCACCGTCAACCTTCTGGCGCGGCCTGATGCCGGTCCCTGGGTGCAATACAAGCTCGACCAGGGCATCGATCATATCCTGCTCGACGAGGCGCAGGACACCAGCCCGGATCAATGGGAGGTGGTGAAGCGGCTGGCGGAAGAGTTCTTTGCCGGCTTCGGCGCCCGTGACAGGGTCCATCGCACGGTCTTTGCCGTCGGCGACGAGAAGCAGTCGATCTATTCCTTTCAAGGAGCCGCGCCGGACTCCTTCGCCGACAGCCGGCTGTTGTTCGCGGGACGAGTGCGCGACGCCGAAGCGTCTTTCGCCGATCTCAAGCTGACCTGGTCGTTCCGCTCGACCGACGACGTTTTGGCCGCCGTCGACCGCGTCTTCGCCGATCCCCTCGTGCGGCGCGGCATCAGCCATGATCCCGATCCGCTGAGCCACAAGGCGATCCGCACCGACGCGCCAGGCTATGTTGAGGTCTGGTCGTCGGTCGGCGCCGATGTCGTCGACGAGCCCGACGACTGGACGCAGGCCATCGACCACGCGCATGCGCCGGCGGTGCGCGTTGCCGAGAACGTCGCCGCCACCATAGCCGGCTGGATCGGCACCGGTGAGATCATCGAAGGCAGCGGCAAGCGGTTGCGGCCGGGCGACGTGCTGGTGCTGGTGCGGAAGCGCGACCGCTTCGTCCATGCGCTGACTCGCGCCTTGAAACGCCGCGACATTCCGGTCGCCGGCGCCGACCGGCTGAGCTTGCCCGGTCACATAGCGGTCAAGGACCTGATCGCGCTCGGCCATTTCCTGATCCAGCCGCAGGACGATTTGTCGCTCGCCGCCGTGCTGCGCAGCCCGATCTTCGATCTGCCTGAGGAGGAACTGTTCACGTTCGCTGCGGAGAGGGCTGGGCTGTCGTTGCTCGCATCGCTGCGCCAGCGTGCCGGCGAAAGCGAGCGACTGACAAAGATCGTCACGCAACTGGACATCTGGACAAATGAGGCCGCCTTCAAGCCGGTGTTCGAGTTCTATGCCGGGCTGCTGGCGCGCGATGGCGTGCGTAAAAAGATGATCGCGCGGCTCGGGCCTGAAGCCGGCGACATTCTCGACGAGTTCCTGAGCTTCTGCCTCGCCGAGGAGCGGACCGGCCTGCCGGGGCTGGAAGCGTTCTTGTCGACACTGGAAAACGCCGGTCCCGAGATCAAGCGCGAGATGGACCAGACCCGCGACGAGGTCCGGGTCATGACCGTGCACGCCGCCAAGGGCCTGGAAGCGCCGGTCGTGTTCCTTGTCGATGGCGGCTCCGCCCCGTTCAGCGACCAGCATCTGCCGCGCCTGATGCCCTTCGATGGCTCCGGCGCCAACTGGGATGGCAAGGGCTATCTCTGGCGCTCGGCCAGCGACGTCGCCAACGGCTTTTCCAAAGCAGCGGCAGCGCGGGCCCGAGAGCTCGCCGACGACGAATACCGCCGGCTGCTCTATGTCGGCATGACCCGCGCCGAGGACCGGCTGATCGTCTGCGGCTATCACGGCAAGCGGGCACCGAACGCCGGCACCTGGCATTCGATCGTCAGCCGCGCGCTGCTCGGCGCTCCAGAGAGCGAGCAACGTCCCCATCCCGCCGGCGGCGAGCCGGTGCATCGGTTCCATGTCACGAAGCTGCCGCCGGTCGCACTGGTATCCAGCGAGCAGGCACGGCAAGCCGACGCTTTCGAGCCTTTGCCGACTGGCCTGTTCCGGCCGTTGCCGCCTTTCGAGGACTTGCCGCGTCCGCTGTCGCCATCCGGCGCCTCGGCGCTGATCGACGAAGGCAAGGAAGCGGTGGTCGACAAGGCTTCGCCGGTGCTCGACGCCGATGCCGAGCCGGGCTTTGCCGTGCTGCGTGGGCTTGCCCTGCACAAACTGCTGCAGATGCTGCCCGGCATTGCCGCGCCCGAACGTCAGGGCGCGGCGGAACGCTATCTCGCACGAACGGGTGCGGAATGGCCTCCGTCGGAGCGGGAGAAGGCCCTGGCTTCGGTGACCGCCATCCTTGCCGACGCCAGCTTCAGTCCGCTGTTTGCGCCGTCGTCGCGTGCCGAGGTCGCGATCATGGGCAGCCTGGAGGTCAAGGGCAAAAAGCGCTCGATTTCAGGCAAGATCGACCGGCTGGCGGTGACGCCAGAGTCGGTATCGATCGTCGACTACAAGACCAACCGGCCGGCACCCGCCTCTCTGGCCGAGGTCCCGCCGGCCTATGTCCTGCAGCTCGCGCTCTATCGCGCTTTGTTGCAGCCGCTTTATCCCGGACGCGCGGTCAAGGCGGCCCTGCTGTTCACCGAGGCGCCGCGGCTGATCGAGCTGCCGGCCGGTGCCATGGATGACGCCCTTGCTCGACTCACGGGAGCGTGACACAACACCTGCTTGAAGACGGGCGCGATCACCACCACATTTGGTGCGACGAAAAATTTCGAAAGGATTTCCGCATGACCACTGTCAAGGTCGACAAGAGCAATTTCCAGGCCGATGTGCTTAACGCCAGCGTACCGGTCGTCGTCGATTTCTGGGCGGAATGGTGCGGTCCCTGCAAGATGATCGCGCCGGCGCTGGAAGACATCGCCACCGAACTTGGTGCCAAGATCAAGATCGCCAAGCTGAACATCGACGAGAATCCCGAACTTGCCGCGCAGTTCGGCGTGCGCTCGATCCCGACGCTGATGATCTTCAAGGGCGGCGAAGTGGCCGATATGAAGGTCGGTGCCGCACCAAAGACCGCGCTGTCGCACTGGATCAACGGCAGCCTCGCCTGACCGGTCCGAATTTCCTGATATCAAGCCCGGCCTCGCGCCGGGCTTTTTTGTTGGGCGTCGTCTACAGCCGCGCGTCCTTAGACGCGCAAAGGACGCTGTAGCAGTTTGATTGGCGCATGATCCTTTCAGAAAATCGATTCCGATTTTCTGGGTCATGCGCTGCCACGCTCTGGCCCTCGCGTCCGGCCACTCCATGTCATCTGCTTGAGGGAGATAGGAGAACCCAATGACCGGATCCGCCAAGGCCACCGTCTTCATCAACAATGAGCGTGTCATCGTCACCGAATATCGCTTCGCGCCGGGCGAAAACACCGGCTGGCACCGCCACGGCCACGACTATGTCGTCGTGCCGCTGATGGACGGCAAGGTGAAGCTGTTGACCAAGGACGGCGAATCCTTTGCCGAGATGAAGAAGGGCGCACCCTATTTCCGCAAGGAAGGCGTCGAGCACGACGTCATCAACGCCAATGACGGTGAATATGCCTTCATCGAGATCGAGCTGAGGTGATGGCCTGCCATCAACTGCCATCTTGATGGCAGGGGCAGGAAAGCTATCTTTCTCAAAAGGGAGTTTGAAATGGCCGAACCCCAGCTTTCCGTCCGCAGCGCAAAAGCACGTGATCTTGCGCATCGACTCGCTCGTCGCGAAAACCGCTCAATAGCTGATGTCGTCGAACGCGCGCTTGAATCCTATGAGATTCGGGAGGCCGGGCGAGAACCGGCATCCGCCTTCTACTCTCGCCTGACGGCAAGCGTTGGCGTCGACATCGATCTGGAAGAAATCATCCGGGAAAGCCGCAAGGTCCATACAGGGCCGGAGCTTTGATTTTCGTCGACACCAATGTGATTTCAGAGAGCCTTAGAAAGGCGCCTGACGCGGCTGCCATGGCTTGGCTGGTCCGCAATGATGCCGAACTGGCGCTTCCCACGGTCGCGATTGCCGAGATCGCTTTCGGCATCCAAAAGATACGACCTGACGAG
This sequence comes from Mesorhizobium sp. M0621, assembly GCF_040320745.1. Taxonomy (NCBI): domain Bacteria; kingdom Pseudomonadati; phylum Pseudomonadota; class Alphaproteobacteria; order Hyphomicrobiales; family Phyllobacteriaceae; genus Mesorhizobium; species Mesorhizobium sp. M0621. Next base: position 45,992 of record NZ_JAMYQF010000005.1, read on the forward strand.
CGTGCCGATCGCCTGGAGCAAGGTCTCTCCCAATGGCGCCATCGCTTTGCCGGTCGCATTTTTGGGCTGACGGAGGAGGCGGTTCTGGCTTATGGCGAGATTATGGGAACGGCGACGCGCCAGGGCCGGGGCATGTCGGCACCCGATGGCATGATTGCAGCGATAGTGCGCGTCAATGGCGGTCGGCTGGCGACGCGTAACCTGAACGACTTCGGTCCGGCCAACCTTGATCTGATCTCACCTTGGGATTTCTAATGCATGTCGCCCAAAAGTGATCTCGGTTTTGGGAAGACGACATGCATAAAAACAAAGACCTAAAGCGCGCCGCCTGAATCCGTTCAAACGCGACGCGCTTTAGGGCGTTTCACCGTTTCACGGAAAAGGCGGAATGCTCTACCAGTCGGCGATACGATCGCCGCCGGTGAATTGCGCACTTTTTTCGGTGTACTCGAACAATTCGATCTTCACGTCGTTGGGGTCGCGGATCCAGGCCTGGTAAGTGTCGTCGCAGGCGAGTTTCCTGGACGTGACCTCGCATCCCTTCGACCGGATGTGAGCGATTGCCGCGTCGATATCTTCTACTTCGAGGCAGAAATGGTTGATCTGGTTCAGGTCGCTGTAGCGGGCCTCGCTTTTCCGGAACACCTCGACATGGCTGCGACCGCCGCAATCGAGATAGAACCCGAAAATCTTGCCGTCACGCAGGAAATTGAAGCGGGTGTCCATTCCCAGCACGTCGCGGTAGAAGCTTCGCGTCGCCTCCAGGTCGTCGGCGAAGATACAGACGTGAGCGAGTTGCTTGACCTTGATCATGACTGGCTCCTCTCGAGAAGGTCCGGCCTTAGGTTGGCGGCGTGCCGTTCTCGGCCAGGACAGCGCCAGCCAGATAAAGCGAACCGCCGATCAGGATGCGCGGCGCCGGACCATCCCAGGTGTCGCGCAGCAGCATCAGCGCATTGGCGACCGAACTCACCGGCTCGGCCGTCAACCCGGCATCCGTCGCGCGGATCGCCAGTTCGTCGTTCGGCACGCCGGCCTCGCTGAGGCTCACCGGCACCGTGTAGACATGCCGGGCCAGGCCCTTGAAGGCGCGGAAATAGCCGCTCTGGTCCTTGGTGTTGATCATGCCCGAGATGAGGAAGAGCGGACGCGGGTTCTTTTCTTCCTGCTCGGCCAGCGCTTCGGCAATAACCACGCCGGCGCCGGGATTGTGGCCGCCATCGAGCCAGATGTCGGCGCCCTTGGGCGCCAGATCGGCCAGCCGGCCTTGCGCCAGCTTCTGCATGCGGCCGGGCCAGGCGACACTGATCATCGCCTTTTCGGCTGCGCGATGGCTGATCTCGAAGCCGGCCGCCTTGACCGCTGCGATCGCCGCCGCCGCATTGGCGAACTGGTGGCGGCCGGGCAGCCTTGGCGGTGGCAGGTCCATCAAGCCGTCTTCGTCCTGATAGACCATGCGGCCGTTCTCCTCGAAGGCGAGGAAATCCTGGCCATAGACGAAGGTGGGACACTCGAGCCGCTCGGCGGTTTCGATCAGCACCTGCAGTGCCGTCTCGCTTTCCTGTGCGCCGATGACCACCGGGCAGCCAGGCTTGATGATGCCGGCCTTTTCGGCCGCGATTAGTTCGACACGGTCGCCGAGATAGGCCTCGTGGTCGAGCGACACCGGCATGATCACCGATACGGCCGGCTCCTTGACAACATTGGTGGCATCGAAACGGCCGCCGAGCCCGACCTCGATGATGGCGGCATCGGCCTGGTGTTCGGAAAACAGCAGGAAAGTAACTGCGGTGAGAATCTCGAAGACGGTAATCGTCTCACCTTCATTGGCCCTGGCGACGCGCGCGATGGCATCGGCGAACACCCTGTCCTCCACCAGCTTGCCGCCGCTATCGGCGGCCAGCCGGTAGCGCTCGTGCCAGTTGACCAGATGCGGCGAGGTGTGGACATGGACGCGGTAGTCCGCCGCTTCGAGCAGGGCGCGCGAAAACGCAGCGCACGAGCCCTTGCCATTGGTCCCGGCGATGTGAATGACCGGCGGCAGCCGGTCCTGCGGATTATCAAGCCGCTCCAGGAGCCGCGAAATGCGGTCGAGCGAAAGGTCGAAGCCTTTCGGGTGAAGCGCCATCAGGGCTTCGATTTCGCGGTCGGCGGCAAGCGTCATCATGGAAGAATCCTATGCGGGTCGCAAAGCGCGCGCAATCGCGGTTCGCGGCGCACGATGTCGCGTCAGGCTTGCGGTCGGGCTTCCGTCGGAATTGTTGCCGGCGGCAGGATTTCCGGCTCCAGCGGCTTTTGCTCTTCCGGCAGCTTGAGCAGCATCTTGAGCAGGCGCGCGATGGTTTCGCGCAATTCCAGCCGCGACACCACCATGTCGACCATGCCGTGCTCCATCAGATATTCGGAGCGCTGGAAGCCGTCGGGCAGTTTTTCCCGGATGGTCTGTTCGATGACGCGCGGTCCGGCAAAGCCGATCAGCGCGCCGGGCTCGGCAATGTGCACGTCGCCCAGCATGGCGTAGGAGGCCGTGACGCCGCCGGTGGTCGGATTGGTCAAAACGACGATGTAGGGAAGGCCAGCTTCCTTCAGCCTGTCGACGCCGACCGTGGTCCTCGGCAATTGCATGAGGGACAAAATGCCTTCCTGCATACGGGCGCCGCCGGAGGCGGCAAACAGGATCAGCGGCCGCTTGCGCTGCAGGGCGACTTCGAAACCATGCACGATGGCGTCACCGGCAGCCATGCCGAGCGAGCCGCCCATGAAGGCGAAGTCCTGCACCGTGACCACAACCGGCAGGCCCTCGACGGTCCCCAGCGCGTTGATGATCGCATCTTCCAGGCCGGTCTTGGCCTTGGCGTCCTTCAGCCGGTCGACATAGCGCTTCTCGTCGCGGAACTTCAGCGGATCCTGCATGACCTTGGGGTTGTCCAGGGTCTCGTATTTGCCGTCGTCGAAGAAGAATTTCAGCCGCTCCTTGGCCGAGATCTTCATGTGATGGCCGGACGAGGGGATGACGAACTGGTTGGATTCCAGATCCTTGTGGAACACCATCTCGCCGGTCTCCGGATCCTTGATCCAGAGATTTTCGGGCATGTCGGTGCGCCGGCCGAGCATCGAATTGATCTTCGGGCGAACGTAGTTGGTGATCCAGTTCATCGCTTCGGCTCCTGTCCTGACGAAGAGTTGGGTAAAAAGGTAGGGAAACTATTCGGCGGCAGCAAGGCGGGCCGAGCGCACACCTTGCGCAAGGCCGCTGACCAACGTGGCCACGGCTTCGGCAGGGTCGGCGGTCTTTTCGCCTTTCGGCCCCAGCACATTGGCCACCGCATTGACGATCGCGGTGCCGACGACGACGCCGTCGGCATTGGCGCCGATGACGCGGGCCTGCTCGGCGGTTTTGACGCCGAAGCCGACGCAGACCGGCAGGTCGGTGTGGCCCTTGATGCGCTTGACCGCCGCCGCCACCTTGCCGGTGTCGGCCAGCGCCGAGCCGGTGATGCCGGTCATCGACACATAGTAGACGAAGCCCGACGTGTTCTGCAGCACCTTGGGCAGGCGTTTGTCGTCGGTGGTCGGCGTCGCCAGCCGGATGAAATTGATGCCGGCTTTCAGCGCCGGAATGCAGAGTTCCTCATCCATCTCCGGCGGCAGGTCGACGACGATCAGCCCGTCGATGCCGCTGGCAATCGCGTCCTTGAGAAAGCGGTCGACGCCGTAGATGTAGATCGGGTTGTAGTAGCCCATCAAAACGATCGGCGTCTCATTGTCGCCGGTCCGGAACTCCGACGCCATCTTCAGCGTCTTGACCAGCGTCTGGCCGCCTTTCAGCGCCCTGAGGCCCGCCGCCTGGATCGCCGGGCCGTCGGCCATCGGGTCGGAGAACGGCATGCCGAGCTCGATAATGTCGGCGCCTGCGCCAGGCAGTGCCTTCATGATCGACAGCGAGGTATCGTAGTCCGGGTCGCCACCCATGAAATAGGTGACGAGCGCCGGGCGGCCTTCGGTCTTCAGCTTCGCCATGCGGCGATCGATGCGGGTAGCCATGATCAGATCTCCATGCCCAGCATCGAGGCCACCGTATGCACGTCCTTGTCGCCACGGCCGGACAGGTTGACGATGACGATCTGGTCCTTATCCATGGCGGGCACGATCTTCACCGCATGCGCGATGGCATGCGCCGATTCCAGCGCCGGGATGATGCCTTCGACGCGCGTCGTCAACTTGAAGGCTTCCAGCGCCTCGTCATCGAGGATCGGCACATATTCGACGCGGCCTGAATCGCGCAGCCAGGAATGTTCCGGCCCGACGCCGGGATAGTCCAGTCCGGCCGAGATCGAATGGCCGTCCATGATCTGGCCGTCGGCATTCTGCAGGAGATAGGTGCGGTTGCCATGCAGCACGCCCGGCGCACCGGCATTCATCGAGGCGCAATGCTCGATGCCATCGAGGCCGCGCCCGCCGGCCTCGATGCCGATGATGCGAACCTCTTTGTCATCGAGGAACGGATGGAACAAGCCGATGGCGTTCGAACCGCCGCCGACAGCGGCGATGATCGTGTCCGGCAGCCGGCCTTCCTGTTCGAGGATCTGCGCGCGCGCCTCGATGCCGATCACCGACTGGAAGTCGCGCACCAACTCCGGATAGGGATGCGGGCCGGCGGCGGTACCGATCAGGTAATAAGTGTCCTCGACATTGGTCACCCAATCGCGAAGGGCCTCGTTCATGGCGTCCTTCAGCGTGCCGTGGCCTGCGGTCACCGGCCGCACTTCGGCGCCGAGCAGCTTCATGCGGAAGACGTTGGGGCTCTGCCGGGCGACGTCGGTGGCGCCCATGTAGACGACGCAGGGAAAGCCGAAGCGGGCCGCGACCGTGGCCGATGCCACGCCATGCTGGCCTGCGCCCGTCTCGGCGATGATGCGCTTCTTGCCCATGCGCTTGGCCAGCAGGATCTGGCCTAGGCAGTTGTTGATCTTGTGCGAACCGGTGTGGTTCAAATCCTCGCGCTTGAAATAGACTTTCGCGCCACCGAGATGCCTGGTCAGGCCCTCGGCGAAATAGAGCTTTGAGGGCCGCCCGGCATAGTGGGTCGAGAGGTCAGTCAGTTCAGCCCTGAAATCCGCATCGTTCTTGACCTCGTTCCAGTGACGCTCCAGATCGAGGATCAGCGGCATCAGTGTTTCGGCAACGAAACGACCGCCGAAAATGCCGAACATGCCCTGCTCGTCGGGTCCGGTGCGGAAGGAATTGGGTGTCGCCGGCTTGTTCATCGCCGATCTCCTGGCATCTTGATGTCTTGAGCATGTTCTTGTCGGAAAACCAGTTCCCACATGCTCTGTTTGAACCGGTCAGGCGGCGCGGTTGTCGCGCGCTGCCCTGACGGCCCGGAAAAACTGTTCGATCAGCGCCGGATCCTTGACGCCCGGCGCGCTTTCCACGCCTGAGGAAATGTCTATTCCGGGCGGGTTGGCAAGCTGAAGGGCCTCGCCGATGTTGGCGGCGTTGAGCCCACCGGAAAGCATGTAATCGACGCCGGCGTCAAGGCCGGCGAGGATACGCCAGTCGAAGGCCACCCCGTTGCCGCCCGGCAGTTCGGAGCCTTTCGGCGGCTTGGCGTCGAACAGGAAGCGGTCGGCGATACCGATGAACGGCTTTATCCGTTCGAGATCGGCAGCCACGCTGAGCGGTAGCGCCTTCATCACCGGCAGGCCAAAGCGTGCCTTCACTTCGGTCACGCGCTCGGGCGTTTCCGCGCCGTGCAACTGCAGCATGTCGGGCTGCATCTTGGCAACGATTTCATCCAGGAAGACGTCACCGGCATCGACGGTGACCGCAACCGCTTTGGCCTTGCCGCGTGCGGCTTCGCGCAGACGGCCAGCCTCGACAGGTTCGACATAGCGTGGGCTTTTGGCGAAGAAAATAAACCCGACATGGCTGGTGCCACCGGCCAGCGCCGCGGCCATTGCCCCGTCGGTCTTCAAGCCGCAGATCTTGATGTCGAGTGCCATGGCGCGGGAATTGGCATGAAAAGCGAAAAGAGTCGAGAAAAAGCATGCTGTTTGCCGGCGAAGCCAAAGGCGCTACCTATTGATGGACAGGATGCAAGGCGGGAGCAAAACCATGGCCGATAGAACCGTTGCCGAACTCAGGCAGAAGATAACGCAGGCGCGCGAGGTCATCGCCCACCTGATGGACAAGGCCGCCTTCAACGGCGCCGAGGCACACCGCGCGCTCGACTATTTCGGCAGCGACGCCTTCGACGGCAATTTTTTGCCCTGGCCGCATCATGGCGATGAGGGGCTGCGTCCGGAGGAGCTCAACGCCGCCAACGACGATTGAATGTCGTCATCCTAGGGCGGAGCGACGCGAAGCGGAGCGCAGATCCTAGGAAGCGGAGCGCAGATCCTAGGATGACGACGTTGGAGGTGGCTCCGCCAATCTTCAACGGTCACGTGAGTAGCCTGCTGCGCTCGACGTGCCGCCCGGCTGCCTCTACTCGAACGCAATCGCCTGCAGCGCGCCGCCGTTGCGCTTCAGCCATGCCTTGCAGCGCTCTGTGTCCGGGCAGAGTTGCTCGCATAGTTTCCAGAATTTAGGCCCGTGATTCATCTCCTTGAGATGCGCCACTTCATGCGCGACGAGGTAGTTGATCACCGGCGACGGCGCCATCATGATCCGCCAGGAGAAGGACAGATTGCCGTCGGAAGTGCAGGAGCCCCAGCGGCTCGACGTGTCCTTGAAGCGGACGGCTTTGGCACGTTTGCCCAGCGCCTGGGTGTGCTTGAGCACCAGCTTCTCGATTTCCTTCTTGGCCTCGCGCTTGAGAAAATCGGCGACGCGGCGCGGCAGGTGTATGCGGTCGCCATGCACGATCAGCAGCGGGCCACGCTCGTCGCTCGACACGGTCACGGTCCCGCGGCTTGAAGGCTCATGGACTATGCGGTGCGCCACGCCACGCACTGGGATCTTTATGCCGGGCCGCACCTGCGGCCGGGCCGGAACCTTGGCCAAACGCTGTTCCAGCCAGTCCTGATGGCGGTCGAGGAATTTTTCCACTTCGCCCCGGCGCAAGCCTGGCGGCACGGTGATGCGCAGGCCCCGGCCACCGGAATCGATGCGCAGCGTCAGCCGCCGCGCGCGGTTGTTCTCGACGATCTTGAGCGGCAGCGAGCGGCCGGCAACGACATGCTCGCGCTCTTCGGGCGCGGGCTTGGGCTTTGGCAGATTGCGGAAGAAGCCGAAAGACATGGCCGGACGATACGTGATTCGAGGAAAACGAATAGAACAAAAAAGAAACGGCGCCGCTTTCGCGACGCCGTTTTTTCACGATGTGACCAGTCGCCGGGTCATTAGAGCGACGTGCGTCCAATTGGACGCACAAAGTACGCTCTAACACTTTTGAATCTACGCATCGTGCTTTCCGAAAATCGAAGTCGATTTTCGGGCCGATGCGCTAGTCGTCAAGCAGGTTCGAACCCTTGCCTCGCTTGGTGGTCGTCCCCGTGCTCGGACCGGCCTTGGTCGGCGCCGTCGACTTGTTGCGGTTGGCCATGAAGCGGTCGAACTCGTCCTGGTCCTTGGCGCGGCGCAATTCGCGGGCGTACTCGTCGAACTCGGTCAGCATCTCGTCGAGCTTGCGGCGTTCCTCAGCGAGGCGCTCAAGTTCTTTTTCGCGCCAGTCGTCGAAAGCGACGTTGCCGGTGCGGGCGGAGCCGTGACCCCAGCGCGCGGCCTTGTCGGAACCGCGGCGGCAGCCGGCGAAGATGCCGTCGGTCGCGCGGTTGACGTCACGCTTCAAGCCATCGAGGCGGTCACCCCAGATGATGTAGGCGAGCATGGCGAAGCCGAGTGGCCAGAACACCATGAAACCGATCACCATCAACGCGATGGTTGCCGGCGTCCAAGCCGGGCGGATCAATGCAGATGTGTTCATTTTCTCCCATTCCTTCGGTTGGAGACAGCCAAGACCGGCTGCGTGGAATCGAAATGGGAAGAAGAAAACGGCGATTCAAGACAATATCCGCCAAAACCGGACAAGAGGCTGAAATGATTGTTGCTTTTTGAACGCTTCGAGGAAAAGCACGACCAATCCGGCGACAAGTCCCCAAAATGCCGCGCCGACGCCGAACAGCGTCAGCCCCGACGCGGTGACGGCGAAGGTGACGGTGGCAGGCATGCGTTCGCCTTCATCCTTCAAGGCGATCGACAAAGCATTGGCAAGCGGCGCCATCAGCGCGAGACCGGCCACCAGCACGATCAGGCTCTGCGGCAGGACGGCGAAGATCGCCACCAGCGAAGCGCCGAAAATGGCGAAGACGAGATAGGCGAGCGCATAGAACGGACCGGTCTTCCAGCGCTCGGCGGGGTCCGGATGGACGTCAGGCCCGGTGCAGATCGCCGCCGAGATCGCCGCCAGATTGGTGGTTGACCCGCCAAACGGCGCCGACAGCAGCGAAAACAGGCCGGTGACGCCGATCAGCGGGCCGGGCTCCGGGTGATAGCCGGCGGCGCGCAGCACGGCGAGGCCGGAGAGGTTCTGCGAAGCCATGGTGACGAGGTAGAGCGGCAGCGCCAGGCCGATGATCGCGGCGGCGCTGAACTGCGGCGCGATCAGCGTCAGCGTCGACAGTTCCGGTGTCGGCAGGCCGCCGACGCGGCCGGTGAGAAATGCCGCGAGGCCGCCGCCGATCAGCACCACCAGCACCGATACAGCCGGATTGAACAGCCTGATGACGAAGAAGGCCGCGATCAGCGGCAGGATCAGCCAGGGATCGGCGGGGATGGCCTTGACCGCGTTGATGGCGAAGCTGATGAGGATACCGGCCAGCATGCCGGATGCCACCGACGCCGGTATCCTGGCGATCAGCCGCGTCAGCGGTCCGAACAGGCCGGTGGCGATCAACAGTATGCCGGTGACGATGAAGGCGCCAACCGCCTCGTTCATCGAAAAGCCGCTTGACGCGGCGATCAGCGCCAGGCCCGGCGTCGACCATGCGGTGATAACAGGCATTTTCGTGCGCCAGGACAGCCACAGGCACTCGATCGCCATCGCCAGGCAGATCGCCGTTACCCAACTCGCCGTCTCGATCTGCGTCGCGCCGACCGCCTTGGCGGCGGCAATGACGAGGGCCAGCGTGCCGCCGAAGCCGACGATTGCCGCGACGAAGGCGGATATCGGAATGGAAAGGCGCATCAGTTTCCCCTCCGCGCCATCGCGTCGACGGCCCGCACCAGCATGTCGAGATCCTGCGGCCGCGACAGGCGGTGGTCGCCATCGGGGATCAGCGACAAGGTCACGTCGTCGGCCGGCAGCAGGCTGACCAGCTTCAGCGCGTGACTTGCCGGCACGTCCGCATCGGCCAGCCCCTGCAAGATGTGCACCGGGCAATGCGTGTCGATCGGACCCGTCATCACCCTGTTATCGCGCCCGTCCTCGATCAGGGCGCGCGTGTAGATGTAGGGCTCGGCGGCATAGTCCGACGGCTCTTCGAAAAACCCTTTTTTGGCGAGGTCGCGTTTCTGCGCCTTCGTCAGCGCCGGTTCGACCAGCTCAGCGGTAAAATCCGGTGCCGGCGCCAGCAGCACCAGGCCGGCGATGTTGCTGTCGCCTGCCTTGCGCAATTCCTGCACCATGCGCAAAGCGATCCAGGCGCCCATCGACGAGCCGACCAGGATCTGCCTGCCCTTGGTGAAATGCCTGAACACGGCAAGGCTTTGCGCAAGCCATGTCGAAATCGTCCCGTCGGCAAAGGCGCCGCCGGATTCGCCATGGCCTGAATAATCATGGCGCAGGAACGCGCGGCCTTCTCTTGCCGCCCAGTCCGACAGCGTCTGCGCCTTCGTGCCAAGCATGTCCGACTTGTAGCCGCCGAGCCAGACGATGCCGGGCGCAGAACCAGCAGTGTGGCGCACCGCGATGCGCGATCCCCCAACACCGGGAAAGATTGGGACATCTAGAAAGAGTGGGGGCGTGACAATCATGGTTTTTTCCTCAACATCGGTCTTGTGACACAGCCGGCGGCGAGGCGGAAAGTGCTCGCGATGTTTCTTTGTTTGGTGCAGGGCAGCGATCAGGGTGATTTTCTGTCAATGCTGTGCTATTGACTCCGCCCGCGCGCTCACCACATTGGCGCGTCCACCTATCAACACTGACAAACCCTGAACGAAACGGCCAAGGAGACCACGACCATTCGCAGACCTTTCAAAGCAGCGGCGCCGACCAAGGATGGCCCGCGCTCCAACCGTGATATCCGGGTCCCCCGGGTCCAGCTTATCGACGCCGAAGGCCAGAACCGCGGCGATATTTCCATCAACGACGCATTGCTGCTCGCCGAAGAGGCTGGGCTCGATCTCGTCGAGATATCGCCCAATGCGGTGCCCCCCGTCGTCAAGATTCTCGATCTCGGCAAGTTGAAATACGCCAACCAGAAGAAGGCGGCCGAGGCGCGCAAGAACCAGAAGGTCATCGAGATCAAGGAGATCAAGATGCGCCCGAACATCGACAGCCATGACTATGAGACCAAGATGAAGGCGGTTCGCCGCTTCTTCGAGGAAGGCGACAAGGTCAAGCTGACGCTGCGGTTCCGTGGCCGCGAGATGGCGCATATGGAACTCGGCATGCAGCTTCTGAACAAGGTTCGCGAGGAAGTAGCGACCATCGCCAAGGTCGAGGCGGAACCGAAGCTCGAAGGCCGCCAGATGATGATGGTGCTGTCGCCGCGCTAAGCCGCGCTCAGGTGTGCTGAATACCAACACATCTGAGATCACGATGACGTCAGGCTTGGTTGTCGCGCTTAAATCCGCCTGAATCACATCCCAAGGCGTCCCGGCGATCGGCGGGACGCCTTATTTCATTGGCCCAAGCTGCGACCGCCAGCAAAGCTCTTCGACGATCGGATTCCGCCATGGTCAATGAAGTCAAGATTTCGGACGTACAGGACTTTAAATACGGGCTGGGCAACTATCAGCGGACACGCAGGATGGTGCTTGCCGTTCTGGTCCTGGTGCTGTTCGCGGCGCTGTTGTTCGGCCAATCGACCTTCCCGCCTGAAACCTGGGTGCATGAGTCGATCGAGATGTTCGGCGTGCTGCTGATTTTCCTCGGCATCGTCGGTCGCCTCTGGGCGACGCTCTACATTGGCGGGCGCAAATCTTCCGAGGTGGTGACCGGCGGGCCTTACTCGATCACCCGCAACCCACTCTATGTGTTCTCGACCGTGGCCGCGGCCGGTGTCGGTGCCCAGATCGGTTCATTCTCCGGCATCATCTTGTTCGCGTTGCTGTGCGCGGGCGCCTTCCACATCGTCATCTTGCGCGAGGAGAAATTCCTCCAGGAAGTACTCGGCGCGCCGTATGCGGCCTATCTGGCGCGGGTGCCGCGCTTCTTCCCGAAATTGTCGCTCTACCAGGAGGGCGACACGGGCAGCTTCAAGCCGCGCCTGTTGTTGACCACGCTGCTCGACGGCCTGGTGTTCCTCGTCGCGCTGCCGGCCTTCGAACTGATCGACGGCGCCCAGCAGTCGGGCATGCTGCCGGTATTGTTCCGGCTGCCCTGACTCAAAGGGCAGAGCCCGCATCTCTACAGGTGTTGCACAGCCGCCGGCTTTGACGTATAGGACCGCCGTTCAAGAAAACCGCCCGGCAGGGCATGCCGTGGCGGTTTCATTTGCTTTTCGGGCTTTGGTCGGCCCGAAGCGAACAAGACAAGAGGCGTGGAGTGCCGGAGGCACGACAGGGACCTCATAGAAACGGAGTAGCAAAATGCCCAAGATGAAGACCAAGTCCGCCGCCAAAAAGCGGTTCAAGATCACAGGTACGGGTAAAGTCCTGTCGGCTGCGGCCGGCAAGCGTCACGGCATGATCAAGCGTTCCAACAAGTTCATTCGAAATGCCCGCGGCACGATGGTTCTGGCTGAACCGGATGGCAAGAAGGTCATCAAGAATTTTCTTCCGAACGGCCTCTAAGGCGTGATGCCAAAAAGTTGCAGACTTTTTGGATAACATCCCGCGCAAATAGGCATCATTCGGTCCGGACACGCATTTGTTTTACGCAATTCCGAACGGAAAACCGCAAGGCACTTTTCCTGGAATTGCTATTAAGGAGATCATGACATGGCACGCGTAAAGAGAGGCGTCACCTCGCACGCCAAGCACAAGAAGGTCCTGAAAGCCGCCAAGGGTTTCTACGGCCGCCGCAAGAACACCATCCGCATCGCCAAGCAGGCGGTGGAAAAGTCGCTGCAGTACGCTTACCGCGACCGCAAGAACCGCAAGCGCTCGTTCCGCGCGCTGTGGATCCAGCGCATCAACGCAGCGACCCACGAGCACGGCCTGACCTATGGCCGCTTCATCGACGGCCTCAACAAGTCGGGTATCGAGATCGATCGCAAGATCCTGTCGGATATGGCCATCCACGAGCCGCAGGCTTTCGCAGCGCTTGTGGCCAAGGCCAAGGTGGCGCTCGAATATCTGAAGAACACCACGCCGAACGCTTTTGAAAGCGCTGTCGCCTAAGACCAGCGCTTCCCAAGCATTCGCAATTCTGATTCGGGGAACCCGCGCTGGCACAGCTGGCGCGGGTTCTTTTTTTGACCCTGATGTAACCAAATTGGTGACACGCCTGATGGTGGCGGGTCACCCGATCGAGAGAGCTTCGCCGTGAACGCCACTGCCGGAAATCTTGAAGCCCTGGAAGTTTCACTTCTGGCCGACATCGCGTCGGCCGCCGATGAGCCGGCCATCGAGGCCGTGCGCATCGCTGCCTTCGGCAAGAAGGGCACAGTGTCCGAGATGCTGAAAACGCTTGGCGCCATGACGGCTGAGGAGCGGCAGGTCAAGGGTCCTGTTATCAACGGACTCAAGAACCGCGTCACCGACGCACTGACGGCCCGCAAGGCCGAACTCAGGGATGCAGCGATCACCGCCCGCCTGGCCGCCGAAAAGGTCGATGTGACGCTGCCGGTGCGGCAGTCGCCGGCCGAGCGCGGCCGCATCCATCCGATCAGCCAGGTCATCGACGAGATCGCGGCGATCTTCGGCGATCTCGGTTTCTCCATAGCCGAAGGTCCGGATATCGAGACCGACTATTACAATTTCACCGCGCTGAATTTCCCCGAAGGCCATCCGGCGCGCGAGATGCACGACACCTTCTTCTTTCAGCCGGACGAGAAGGGCGAGCGCAAGCTTTTGCGCACGCACACCTCGCCCGTGCAGATCCGCACCATGGAGGCAAAGAAGCCGCCGATCCGCATCGTCATTCCGGGCAAGACCTACCGGCAGGATTCGGACGCCACCCATTCGCCGATGTTCCATCAGGTCGAGGGACTGGTGATCGACAAGACGGCCAATGTCGCCAACATGAAGTGGGTGCTGGAGGAGTTCTGCAAGGCCTTCTTCGAGGTGCCACAGGTCAAGATGCGCTTCCGGCCGTCCTTCTTCCCGTTCACCGAGCCCAGCCTCGAGGTCGACATCCAATGCGACCGCTCGCGGCCCGGCGAAGTGCGCTTCGGCGAGGGCTCCGACTGGATGGAGATCCTCGGCTGCGGCATGGTGCACCCCAACGTGCTGCGCCATGGCGGGCTCGACCCGGACGAATATCAGGGCTTTGCCTGGGGCATGGGCATCGACCGCATCGCCATGCTGAAATACGGCATGCCGGACCTGCGCGCTTTCTTCGACGCCGATGTACGCTGGCTGTCGCATTACGGTTTCAGGCCGCTCGACATGCCGACCTTGTTCGGGGGCCTAAGCGCATGACAGCGCCGCACACCGGCGGCTGTCGCTGCGGCGCCGTGCGGTTCGAAGCCTCGGCCGAACCGCATCACGTCAGCTATTGCCATTGCGGCGATTGCCGACGGGCGAGCGGCGCGCCGGTATCGGCCTTTGTCGGCTTCCTGGCCGGTCAGGTCGCGTTCACAGGCAAGGCACTGAAGATGTTCGAGAACGGCCCGGTGACGCGCTCCTTCTGCGGCATCTGCGGCTCGCCCATTGCCTATGTCGACGAGCGGCTGGAGGACGACATCTATTTCATGCTCGGCGCCATGGACATGCCGGCCGATTTCAAGCCGACGCTGCATGCCTACGTCAGCGAGCAGCTTCCCTTCCTGCATATCTCCGACGACCTGCCGAGACATCTGAAAACAAGCGTCAAAAGACCAGACGGAACAATCCAATGAAATTCACCCTTTCCTGGCTCAAAGATCATCTCGAGACCGACGCCACGCTCGACGAGATCGTCGAGCGGCTGACCTCGATCGGCCTCGAAGTCGAGCATGTCGACGACAAGTCGAGCCTGAAACCCTTCGTCATCGCCAGGGTTCTGACGGCGGTGCAGCATCCCGATGCCGACCGGCTGCGCGTGCTCACCGTCGACACCGGCGACGGCAAGCCACCGGTGCAGGTCGTTTGCGGCGCGCCCAATGCCCGCGCCGGTCTGATCGGCGCCTTTGCCGCGCCCGGGACCTATGTTCCCGGCATCGACGTGACGCTGACGGTCGGCAAGATCAGGGGCGTCGAAAGCCATGGCATGATGTGTTCCGAGCGCGAGCTGGAACTTTCCGACGAGCACCACGGCATCATCGACCTGCCTGAGGATGCGCCTGTCGGCACCAGCTTCGCTGCCTATGCGCATCTCGACGATCCGGTCATCGAGATCAACCTGACGCCGAACCGGCCGGACGCCACCAGCGTCTATGGCATCGCAAGGGATCTGGCGGCGAGCGGGCTTGGCCGCCTCGTCGGCGGCGCCATCATGCCCCATGTCGGCGCCGGCATGTGCCCGGTCAAGGTGACGATCGTAGCGCCGGAACTCTGCCCTGGCTTTGCGCTGCGGCTGGTCAAGGGGGTCAAGAACGGACCGTCGCCGAAATGGCTGCAGCAACGGCTGATCGCCATTGGTCTCAGGCCGATCAGCGCGCTGGTCGACATCACCAACTACGTCACCTTCGACCGTGGCCGGCCGCTGCATGTGTTCGACGCCGGCAAGGTTGCCGGCAATCTGACGGTGCGGCGGGCGCACGATGGTGAAAAGGTGCAGGCGCTCGACGGCCGCGAATACACGCTGACACCGGAGATGTGCGTCATATCAGATGAAGACGGCGTCGAGTCGATCGCCGGCATCATGGGCGGCGAGCATTCGGGCTGTGACGAGAACACCACTGACGTGCTGATCGAATCCGCCCTTTGGGATCCGATCACCACCGCGCGCACCGGCCGCACGCTCGGCATCATCACCGACGCGCGCTACCGCTTCGAACGCGGCGTCGATCCCGAATTCATGGTGCCCGGCGTCGAGCTGGCGACCAGATTGGTGCTCGATTTCTGCGGCGGCGCGCCGACGGAGATCGAAGTGGCAGGCTATGGAGGCCACACGCCCAAGATCGTCTCCTTTCCGCTCTCGGAAGTGAAGCGGCTGACCGGCATCGAAGTGCCAACGGAGGAAAGCCGCCATATCCTCTCGCGCCTTGGCTTCAGGCCTGAGGGCTCGGGCGACGTCATCGATGTGGCGGTGCCGTCCTGGCGCCCGGATATCGACGGCAAGGCCGACCTGGTCGAGGAGGTGATGCGTATCCACGGCGTCGACAACATCGCCCCGCAGCCGCTCGGCGCGCATGACGCGGTCAATGCAAGAATACTCACCACGCTGCAGGTCCGCACCCGCACGGCCAAGCGCGCACTTGCTGTACGCGGCATGATGGAAGCCGTCACCTGGTCGTTCATTCCGGCCAAACACGCCGAACTGTTCGGCGGCGGCCAGACCGCGCTGAAGCTCGCCAACCCGATCGCCGCCGACATGTCCGACATGCGGCCCTCGCTGTTGCCGGGGCTGATCGCCGCCGCCCAGCGCAATGCCGACAAGGGCATTGGCGACGTAGCGCTGTTCGAAGTTTCAGGCACCTATGAGGGCGACGGCGCCGACCAGCAGCGGCGCGTGGCCGCCGGCGTGCGTCGCGGCACCGCCAAGCTCGACGGTTCCGGCCGCAACTGGGCCGGCAATTCCGGCCCGGTCGGCGTGTTCGA
Source organism: Mesorhizobium sp. M0621 (assembly GCF_040320745.1). Lineage (NCBI taxonomy): Bacteria > Pseudomonadati > Pseudomonadota > Alphaproteobacteria > Hyphomicrobiales > Phyllobacteriaceae > Mesorhizobium > Mesorhizobium sp. M0621. The sequence goes on from NZ_JAMYQF010000005.1 coordinate 62,006, forward strand.
CGCCAAGGCCGACGCCATCGCCGCGCTCGAAGCCTGCGGCGCGCCGGTCGAGCGGCTGCAGATCGAGGCAGGCGGTCCGGCCTGGTATCATCCTGGCCGTTCCGGCACGATCAAGCTCGGTCCGAAAACCGTGCTCGGCACGTTTGGCGAATTCCACCCGAAGGCGCTGGAAGGGCTGGATGTTTCCGGGCCGCTCTGCGGCTTCGAAGTGTTCGTCGATGCCGTGCCCGAGCCAAAGGCCAAGCCGACGAAGACCAAGCCGAAGCTCGAGCTCTCCGCCTTCCAGATGGTCAAGCGCGACTTTGCTTTTGTCGTCGACAAGACTGTCGAGGCCGGCACGCTGGTGCGCGCAGCGCTCGCTGCCGACAAGAAGCTGATATCAGGCGTTTCGGTCTTCGATATTTTCGAAGGTGCCTCGCTCGGAGCGGGCAAGAAGTCGATAGCCATCGAAGTATCGATCCAGCCGGTCGAAAAGACGTTGACCGACGAGGATTTCGAGGCGCTGGCCAAGCGCATCGTCGAGAATGTCGGCAAGCAGACCGGCGGCGTTCTGCGCGGCTAGATTCTTTTGACGCAATTCCCAAGGGAAAGCGCTCTGCGCTTTTCCCGGCAAAACCGTTTCACACGTTTCCTGGAATTGCTCTGAGCCTTGCGAGCAGATGGCGAATCGCCCTCCAAAGGGGGATGGACCATCTGCGTTATTCCGGGCTCCCGTTCGAAACGCAACGCACGACGTTTCTTGAGATCGTCTCGGCTGATCCTCTTGTTTGCGAGGCGCTGACGCGCGCGCGCACGCTCGACCTCCCGAACTGGCTGATTGTCTCCGGCGCGCTCTACAACACCGTCTGGAATCAGCTGACCGGCAAGCCGCCGGGCTATGGCATTAGGGATGTCGACCTGTTCTATTTCGATGACAGCGACCTGTCCTACGAGGCGGAGGACGCGGTGATCCGCCGCGCGGCGGTGTATTTCGATGGACTGCCGCTGCCGGTCGAGGTGCGCAACCAGGCGCGGGTGCATCTGTGGTATCCGCAGAAGTTCGGGCAACCGTGCCCGCGTTATTCCAGCTCCAGCGAATCCGTCAGCTATTTCGCGTCGAAGACCCACGCGGTCGGCGTGCGATACGACGCGGATGGGCAGCTTGATCTGGTTGCGCCGTTCGGGCTCGACGAGATTTTCTCGTTTCGCATCGTGCCGAACCGGGTGATGGACAACCAGCGGACGCATGAGGTGAAGGGTACGCGGGCGAAGGAGCACTGGCCGGAGATTTCGGTGGTGGCTTGGTAGGAATGCCGGAATGTCGGCGCGAGGCACCCCCCTCTGTCCTGCCGGACATCTCCCCCGCAAGGGGGGAGATCGGATGTCACGCCGGCTTCGCCAATCACCAACATCGAAGGAGAGGTGCCGGCAGTGGAGCTGCCAATCTCCCTCCTTGCGGGGGAGATGGCCGGCAGGCCAGAGGGGTGCCTCGCGCCAGGGTCTCACAATCTTCTACACCCGCGCCACGCAAAAGGGACGCCGAAGCGCCCCCTCCAACGGTGACCTGACTCACCCATTCACCAGCGCCAGCAACTCCTCCGTATAGCGCTTGCCAACAACCTTGTCGGGCGACAGCGCGTCACCGATGGCCTGCACCTCGGCAGCGCTCAGCTCAATCCTGGCCGCAGCCGTGTTCTGCTCCAGATGATGGATTTTTCGCGCGCCGGGGATCGGCACGATGAAATCGCCCTGGTGCAGCACCCAGGCCAGCGCCAGCTGTGCCGTGGTCACGCCCTTTTCAGCCGCCATCTTTTCCAGCGTGGCGATGACGGCGGCGTTGGCCGCCATGGCATCGGCCTGGAAGCGCGGCAGGCCACGGCGCCAGTCGTCGTCGCTCAGTGCCTCAGGCTTGGCGATCGTGCCGGTCAGCAAGCCACGGCCGAGCGGGCTGTAGGGGACGAAGCCGATGCCGAGTTCGCGGCAGACGGCGAACACCTCGTCTTCCGGATCGCGGCTCCACAGCGAATATTCGCTCTGCACGGCTGATATCGGATGCACGGCATGCGCCCGGCGGATAGTCGCGGCACTCGCCTCCGACAGGCCGAGCGCGCGCACCTTGCCTTCGCGCACCAGTTCGGCCATGGCGCCGACCGTATCCTCGATCGGCACGTTGGGGTCGACGCGATGCTGGTAGTAAAGGTCGATGACGTCGGTGCCCAATCGCCTAAGCGACGCTTCGGCAACGGCCTTGACGTGCTCGGGACGGCTGTCGACGCCGGCCATGCGATCGATGCCGGTGCCTTCTTCCAAAATCTTGAAGCCGAACTTGGTCGCGATCGTCACTTTGTCACGAACCGACTTCAGCGCCTTGCCGAGCAGGATCTCGTTCTCGTAGGGGCCGTAGACTTCCGCCGTATCGAAGAAATTGACGCCGATCTCGACGGCGCGGTGCAACGTGGCGATCGCGTCGGCTTCCGCCTGGCCGCCATACCCAAAACTCATGCCCATGCAGCCGAGGCCGACCGGGTAGACGTTCAATTCAGTTCCTAGCTTGCGGGTTTGCATCACGCGTCTCCTTGTTGTGATGCGACAAAAATAGCGCCTTGCCCTATGTTCGATAATCCTGGTTCATCCGTACGGCCTGTTCTAAAAGATAGATCAATGAATCGATCCCATCTTTCACAACTCGCGGTGCTGGCGACCGTCGCCCAATGCGGCAGCTTTCGCGGCGCGGCCAGGGAACTGGCCATCGCGCCATCGGCGGTCAGCCATGCGGTGTCCAGCCTGGAGGCGCGGCTTGGCGTTCGCCTGCTGTCGCGCAGCACGCGCAGCGTTGCGCCCACCGAAGAGGGTGCGCAATTGCTGGAGCGGCTGCGGCCGGCGCTGTCGGAGATCGACCTGGCGCTGGAGACGGCGATCGAGGCGCGCGACCGGCCGGCCGGGAATCTCAGGCTCACCGTGCCGCGCACCGCCGCGCAGCTCACATTGGCGCCGCGGCTAGGCGCCTTTGCCCAGGCCTTTCCCGACATCGTGCTGGAGATCGTCGTCGAGGATCGCTTCACCGATGTGGTCGAAGGCGGCTTCGATGCAGGCGTGCGGCTCGGCGAAAGCCTGCAACGCGACATGATCGCGGTGCGGATCGGGCCATCGATCCGTGGCGCCGTGGTTGCCGCGCCTTCCTATTTCGAGACCATGCCGCGCCCGCTGCATCCGCGCGATCTGGCGGCACATCGCTGCGTCCGCTTCCGCTTCTCGAGCGGCGTGCTCTACCGCTGGGAGTTCGAAAAGGATGGCGAGGAGCTTGAGATATCAGTCGAGGGTCCGCTGATCGTTGGCGAGGATCGCCTGAATGTCGAAGCGGCGATCAACGGCGCCGGCCTGACCTTCGTATTCGAAGGCTATGTCAGCGAGGCGCTTGCCGACGGCCGGCTGATCCGCGTGCTGGAGGACTGGTGCCCGCCCTTCGACGGGTTCTTCGTCTACTACCCCAGCCGTCGCCAGATGCGGCCGGCGCTGCGCGCCTTCGTCGATTTCTTCAAGGTGAGCGGGTAAAGCGCGCTCACTCTTTCCTCCTTGTGCGGAGCGGGGTGGGGGTCTCGCAGGGCGCACCCCCACCCCGTCTCGCAGTCAAGCCCGAGGATGACGAAGGCGCGCTTCGATGGACAGTCTCCAATTGGCTTTTCCGGCGATTTCGGGCAAACCTCGTCACCTGTAATCGTGATGGAGAAGCCTGATGTTCCGATGGGGTGTGTTGTCCACGGCCAAGATCGGCCGCGAGCATTTGTTGCCGGCAATGGTCGAGGCCGAGAATGGCGTGCTGTCGGCGATCGCCAGCCGTGACCTGTCGAAGGCCAAGGCGCTGGCCGAGCGCTTTGGCGCCCGCCATGCCTTCGGCTCCTATGAGGACCTGCTCGCCTCCAACGAAATCGACGGCGTCTACATCCCGCTGCCAACCTCGCAGCATGTCGAGTGGACGGCCAAGGCCATCGAAGCCGGCAAGCATGTGCTGGTCGAAAAGCCGCTGGCACTCGACGCCAAGGACATTCTCCCGTTGATCAAACTACGCGACCAGAAGAAGGTGCTGGTCTGCGAAGCCTTCATGGTCATCTACCATCCGCAATGGATCAAGGTGCGCGATCTCATCACCAGCGGCGCCATCGGCCGGCTGCGCCATGTGCAGGGTGCGTTCTCCTATTACAATGTCGACCCCAACAACATGCGCAACAAGCTCGATCTCGGCGGCGGCGCGCTGCCCGACATCGGCGTCTATCCGACTGTGTCGACGCGCTTTTCGACTGGCAAGGAGCCGCTGCGCGTGCAGGCGACGATCGAGCGCGACAAGAAATTCGGCACCGACATCTACTCCTCGATCCGCGCCGATTTCGGCGACTTCGAACTGTCCTTCTACCTGTCGACGCAGATGGCGGCGCGCCAGGTCATGGTGTTCCACGGCGAGAAGGGTTTCATCGAGCTGTTCTCGCCCTTCAATGCCGGGCTCTACGACCACCACCGCGTCGAACTGCACAACCAGAACCACACCGAGGCGCAGGTGTTCCGTTTTCCCGGCACTCAGCAGTACCGGCTGGAGGTCGAGACCTTCGCGCGTGCGGCACAAGGCGGCAAGGAGCGCGTCTTCACGCTGGAGGAATCTGTGCTCAACCAGAAGGTCATCGACGCCATCTTCCGCGCCGGCGACAAGGACGGCTGGGAAACCGTCTGACGCATTGCTTTAGCCGGCGAATGGGGAGGGGAAAATGTCGGACGACGCGGACGTGATCATTGTCGGCGCCGGCCTTGCCGGGCTGGTTGCCGCTGCCGAGCTTGCCGAGGCCGGCAAGCGGATCATCATCGTCGACCAGGAGCCGGAGCAGTCACTCGGTGGCCAGGCATTCTGGTCGTTCGGCGGCCTTTTCCTCGTCGATTCGCCGGAGCAGCGGCGCATGCGCATCCGCGATTCGCATGATCTGGCGCTCGAGGACTGGCTGGGCACCGCCGCTTTCGATCGGCCGGAGGATTTCTGGCCGCGCAAATGGGCGCAAGCCTATGTTGGTTTCGCCGCCGGCGAGAAACGCTCCTGGCTGATGCAGCGCGGCCTGAAATTCTTCCCCGTCGTCGGCTGGGCCGAGCGCGGCGGCGGCAATGCCATCGGCCACGGCAATTCGGTGCCACGCTTCCACATCACCTGGGGCACCGGCCCCGGCGTGCTCGAACCATTTGTCCTGCGCGTTCTCGAAGCCCAGAAGCAAGGGCTGATCAGCTTCAAATTCCGCCACCGCGTCAACGAGTTGACCCGAACGGGTGCCACCGTCGACGGCGTGCGCGGCGATATCCTGCAGCCGAGCACTGTCGAGCGCGGCCACAAGAGCTCGCGCGACATTGCCGGCGATTTCGAGCTTCATGCGCAGGCGGTGATCGTAGCCTCCGGCGGCATTGGCGCCAACCATCAGCTTGTCCGCGAAAACTGGCCGCAGCGGCTCGGCGCGGCACCCAGGCGCATGATCACCGGCGTGCCCGATCACGTCGACGGCCGCATGCTGGCAATCACTGAACAGGCCGGCGGCTCGATCATCAACCGCGACCGCATGTGGCACTATGTCGAGGGCATCAAGAACTGGGCGCCGATCTGGACCGATCATGCCATCCGCATCCTGCCCGGCCCATCATCATTGTGGCTCGACGCGCGCGGCAAGCGCCTGCCGGTGCCGCTCTATCCCGGCTTCGACACGCTGGGCACGCTCTCCCACATCATGAGTACCGGCTTCGATTATTCCTGGTTCATCCTGACCAGGAAAATCATCCAGAAGGAGTTCGCGCTGTCGGGCTCCGAACAGAACCCCGATTTGACCGGCAAGAGCTGGCGCCAGGTACTCGGCCGCGCCACCTCGGGCATTCCGGGCCCGGTCAAGGCGTTCATGGAAAAAGGCGAGGATTTTATCGTCGAGGCGGACCTGCCGACACTGGTCGCCCGCATGAACGCGCTGGCCGGCGGCGAACCGCTGCTTGAGTTGGCCCAGGTCGAGCGCGAAATCCGCGCTCGTGACCGGCAGCTCGACAACCCGTTCTCCAAGGACATGCAGATCACCGCTTTGCGCGGCGCTCGCGCCTATCTCGGCGACAGGCTGATCCGCACGGCCAAGCCGCACAAGATGCTCGATCCGGCGAACGGCCCGCTGATCGCGGTGCGCCTCAACATCCTGACCCGCAAGACGCTAGGCGGCCTGCAGACCGATCTCGACAGCCGCGTGCTGGGTGCCGATGGCCAGCCGGTCGCCGGGCTCTATGCGGTCGGCGAAGCCGCCGGGTTCGGCGGCGGCGGCGTGCATGGCTATGCGGCGCTTGAGGGCACCTTCCTGGGCGGCTGCATCTTTTCGGGCCGCAGCGCCGGCCGGTCGGCGGCTGCCTCGGTGTAATAAGGTTCAGGCCGCGAGGCGAAAAGACCGCTCACCAGTGCCAGGCACCCTGTCCAAGGGCGGCAACTGCGTCAACGATGCGAGTGAAGCTGGCGCGGGCGCGGCCGACCGTGTGCCGGGCCCTGAGATAGCCGTGCACCAGCCCTGGTTCCTCGAACCAGTATGCCCGTCCGCCAGCCGCGACGATGCGGTCGCGATAGGCTTCGCCGTCGGACGACAGCGGGTCGCATTGCGCGGTGATCAGCACGGTCGGCGGCAGATTGGCGAAATCGGCGTCGGCAAGCGGTGACTGCGTGATGTCGCCGGTGCCGTCTCTCCCGCCGGTGCGGATGTTCTTGTAGAATTCTAGGTCGCGCCTGGTCAGCATCGGCGCTTCGGCATGCTTGAGATAGGATCCCTTCGACCGGTCGCCGCCAAGACCGGGATAGATCAGCACCTGGCCGATCGGCCTTTTCGCGTGGCCGCGTGTCGCATGGCTGACGGCAGCGGCAAGATTGCCGCCGGCGCTGTCGCCGCAAAGCAGAATTGGGTGGTTGCGGGTAACAGCAGCCCATTCGAAGGCGCTCATCACGTCGTCGAAGGCGGCTGGGTGCAGGTGCTCCGGCGCCAGCCGATAGTCGACCGAGACCACCTCATAGGTGGTGCGGGCGCAGAGTTCGGCGCAGACATCGTCATGGCTGTCCAGCCCGCCGAGGATGAAGCCGCCGCCATGGAAATAGAGCACTGTCGCGGCTGGTTGCGGCACGCTTCGGTAGGTGCGGATCGGGATGTGCGTGGGCGTTGCAATGGCCGAGGTTTCGACCGCAACGCCGTCGGGATAGCCGGCAAAGAATTCGCGGCACATGCGGTCATAGATCTCGCGCTGCTGCGCGATCGTGTAGTCGATCGTATCGGGCGGATAGTAGGAATTGGTCCGCTCGATAAAGGCCCAGGTCTCGGCGTCGATGAGGGTTTTGTAGTCCGTCATGGGTGCTGAACGGGCCGCCAAGGTTGAGCCCAGGCACCCCCCTCTGTCCTGTCGGACATCTCCCCCTCAAGGGGGGAGATTGGATGTCGCATCGGCTTTCGCCAATCTCTGGCGTTGCAGGTTGAGCTGTTGCGCTGAAACTGCCAATCTCCCCACTTGAGGGGGAGATGTCCGGCAGGACAGAGGGGGGTAAGCGCCATCATTTCGGCAACAATACTTACTTCCCCTTCCACACCGGCTCACGCTTTTCGGCGAAAGCACGAAAGCCTTCCATATTGTCCTCGGAGCCATAGAGCGCGTCGACCGTCGCCAACTGTCGGCGCGTCACTCTGTTCATCGCGTCCTGGAAAGTCAGCGCTTCGGCCACGCGCGCCGTTTCCTTGATCGCTGCAAACACCAGCGGCGGTCCGCCGGCGAGCAGCCGGGCGATCTCCCAGACGCGGTCCTCAAGCTTTTCCTTGGGCAGCACTTCGTTGACCAGGCCCCAGCGATGCGCTTCGGCGACATCCATCCAGCGGCCGGTGAGCAAGAGATCCATGGCGACATGGTAGGGGATGCGCTTCGGCAGCTTGATCGTTGCCGCGTCGGCCAGCGTGCCGGCTCGGATTTCGGGCAGCGCGAAGGAGGAATGGTCGGAGGCGTAGATGAGGTCGCAGGACAGCGCCAGTTCGAAGCCGCCACCAACCGCCATGCCGTTGACGCAGGCGATGACCGGTTTGTTGAGGTCGCGCAGTTCCTGCAACCCGGCAAAGCCGCCGACGCCATAGTCGCCGTCGACCGCATCGCCGCCGGCAGCCGCCTTCAGATCCCAGCCGGCGCAGAAGAACTTGTCGCCGGCGGTCTTGACGATGGCGACACGCAAACTGGGATCGTCGCGGAACGCTTTGAAGGTCTCGCCCATCAGCCGCGAGGTCTTCAGGTCGATGGCGTTGGCCTTGGGCCGGTCGAGCGTGACTTCGAGGATGGTGCCTTCGCGGCGGGTCGAAATGACGTCAGACATTCTTCTTGTCTCCCAGCACCAGCAGCGCATCGGCGATCCAGGCGCCCTTGCCCTCCGCGCAGACGATCAGCGGGTTGATGTCGAGTTCCTCGATCTCGCCGGCATTCTGCTGCACGAAGGCGGCAATGCCGGAGATGGCGTCGATGGCGGCCGCGACATCGGCCTTCGGCCGGCCGCGATAGCCTTCGAGCAACGGGAACAATTTGAGGCCGCGCAACGCTGCCTCGATGTCGTCGCGCGTCGCAGGCAGCATCAGCGTGACACTGTCGCGCAGCAGCTCGACCAGCACGCCGCCGGTGCCCAGCGTCATCACCGCGCCGAACATCGGGTCGCGGGTGAAGCCGACGATGAGTTCGGCGACGCCGTCGCGCACCATGCGCTCGACATAGAGCCCGGTGCCGAGCGGCAAGAGGTCATGCGCCGCCGTGCTGACGGACTCGGCGTCTTTGAGGTTGAGACGCACGGCGCCGACCTCGGATTTGTGGGTGACGCCCAGCGCCTTCAGCGCCACCGGGAAGCCGAGCGCCATCGACGAGATCACCGCCTCGACCGCATTTGCGGCGCGCTCGCCTTTCGGCACCGGCAGGCCGGCCTCGATGAGGCGGGACTTCGCCTCGGCCTCGTCGGGCGTGACGTGGTCGCCGCCAGGCGCGCCGGAGGCGGACGTGTCGATCGGCTGCGCCTGCGGCTCGTGCCATGCCCAGCCGATGAAGGCCGCCGCCTGGGCTGCGTCCATGGCTTCGGAAATGCCGAACAACGGCACCATGCCGCGTGCCATCAACTCCGCGGTATATTCCTCCGGCAGGTTCTCCGGCAGCGAGGAAACGATCGCGCCGTGCGCCTTGTTGGTCTTCAGCGCCGATTCGAAGGCGCGCAGCGTCGCCCACCAGTCGGTGACCGAACAGCGATCGGGGCGCGGGAAGTCGAGCACCAGCATGTTGAGGTCGAAGCCACCCGACACCATGGCGGTGAAGGTGGCGGTCATCGCCGGCTCGTTGTTCCAGATGAAGGTGTGATAGTCGAGCGGATTGGCGACCGCGACCAGCGGCCCGAGCGTCGATTTGACATGGGCGCGGTGGGTGTCGCTGAGCACCGGGAAATTGACCCAGCGGCCTTCGGCGCTGTCGGCCATGACGGAGGCCTCGCCGCCGGAGCAGCTCATCGACGACAACCTATAGCCGGGCAAAGGTCCGGTGATGTGCAGCAGCTTCAGCGCCTCGATGAAGGCGGGGATGGAATCGACACGCGCGATGCCGAGCCGCCTCAAAAAGGCGCCCGAAGCCGCGTCCGAGCCGGCCAGCGAGGCAGTGTGCGAGACAGTGGCTTGCCGCGCCTGTTCGGAACGGCCGACCTTCATGGCGATGATCGGTTTTTTCAGCTCCCGTGCTCGCGCCGCCAGCCGTTCGAAGCCGGCTACGGAATCGAAGGCTTCGATGTGCAGGCCAAGCGACGTGACCCGCTCGTCCTCGATCAGGCCGAGCGCCATTTCGGAGAGGCCGGTCTGCGCCTGGTTGCCGGCGGTCATCAGGAAGGCGATCGGCAGGCCGCGCTTCTGCATCGTCATGTTGATGGCGATGTTGGATGACTGGGTGATGATGGCGACTCCCTTGCCGCCCTCGGCCAATCGGATGCCGCCATGCTGGTCGGGCCACAGAAGCGCGCCGTCGGCATAGTTGATCAGGCCGTAGCAATTCGGGCCGATGATCGGCATCTGGCCCGCCGCCGCGACCAGCTCGGCCTGCAGCCGCTCGCCGTCATCGTCATAGGCTTCGGTCTCGAGGAAGCCGGCGGCAAAGCAGACGGCACCGCCGGCGCCGCGCTCGGCCAGCGCCTTGACCACCTCGATGGTCAAATGCCGGTTGACGCCGACAAAGGCAGCGTCGGGCACGCCGGGAAGATCGGCGACGGAGCGATAGGCCTTGCGGCCGGCGACTTCATCCTTGGTCGGATGCACCGGCCAGATATCGCCGGCAAATCCCATCTTGATAGATTGCGCGACGACGGCGGCAGCCTGCGCACCGCCGAAGACGGCAATCGATTTGGGGCGCAAAAGACGTTCGAGTTTATGCATATGTTAGGCCCCAAACGGGCGCAGCAGCGCCCTTGAAATGATGTGGCGCTGAATCTCGGACGTGCCTTCCCAGATGCGCTCGACGCGGGCGTCGCGCCAGATGCGCTCCAGCGGCAGGTCGTCCATCAGCCCCATGCCGCCATGGATCTGGATGGCCTCATCGGCGACGTATGCGAGCATCTCGGTGGCCTTCAGCTTGGCCATGGCCATGTCCTGGTCGGTGACGGTGCCTTGATCGTACTTCCAGCCGGCTTCGAACACCATCAGGTCGGCGGCCTTCAGTTCGGTCGCCATGTCGGCGAGCTTGAACGACACGCCCTGAAATTTGCCGATCTGCTGGCCGAACTGCTGGCGCTGCGCGGCATATTCGACGGCATGGCCGAGCGCCCGCTCGGCACGGCCGAGGCAGGTGGCACCGACCTGCAGGCGTGTGGCGCCGAGCCATGAGTTGGCGACATCGAACCCTTTATGGACTTCGCCCAACACCTGGCTTGCGGGAAGCCGGCAATCGTCGAATTCGAGGATGGCGTTGGTGTAGCCGCGATGCGAGACGTTGCGGTAGCCATCGCGAACGGTGAAGCCTTTGGTGCCCTTATCGACAAAAAAGGCGGTGATCTTCTTGCGCTTGCCGCGCGGCGAATCCTCTTCGCCGGAAGCCATGAACACGATGGCAAAGTCGGCGAGGTCGGCGTGGGAGATAAAATGCTTGGTGCCGTTCAGCACCCAGTCGTCGCCATCCTGCACGGCGGTCGCCTTCATGCCGCGCAAATCGGAGCCGGCGCCCGGCTCGGTCATTGCCAGGCAGTCCCACTTCTCGCCCCGAATGCAGGGGAACAGATATTTCTCGCGCTGCTCGGGCGTGCCGGCCAGCAGGATGTTGGAGGGCCGCGCCACGCAGGTCCAGTGCAGCGCATAATTGGCGCGGCCAAGTTCCTTCTCGTAAAGCAGCCAGGTCACGGTATCCAGGCCCGCGCCGCCGACATCGGCCGGCATATTGGCGGCATAGAGCCCGGCCTCGATCGCCTTGGCCTTGATCTCCTCGATCAGCTCGCGGCGCAACACGCCGGTGCGCTCGACCTCGCGCTCATGCGGGTAAAGCTCGTTCTCGACGAACGCCTTCGTCGTCTCGACGATGAGCCTCTGTTCCTCCGACAGCCCGAAATCCATGCTCTCAGCCCTTCTTCTTTTTCTTTGGCTTCTCGGCTTTCTTCACTGGCTTCAACGCCTTGGCCTTCTCGGCCGCCTTGGAGGCCACAGGCGTTTTGGCCCCTAGCTTGGCCAGTTGTTTGGTATAGTCCTTGTGCAGGGCGCCGGCGCCCCAGCCCTTGCCTTTGTTCTGCTTCGACAACGCGGCCATGATGGCGACCAGGTTGTCGTCGCGGATCTTTTCAAGCTCACGGATCGACAGCCCGTGCGCCTGGTCGTCCGACTGCGTGGCGATCAGGTCGACCAGTTCGTCGTTGAACTCCGGCACGTCCATCAGCTTGGTCCATGGCCATTTCAGGCACGGCCCGAACTGCGCCATGAAGTGGCGCATGCCGGCCTCTCCGCCGGCAACGCGATAGACCTGGAACATGCCCATCTGCGCCCAGCGCAGGCCAAAGCCGTAGCGCATGATATCGTCGAGTTCCTCGACGGTGCAGATGCCGTCCTTGATCAGCCACAGCGCCTCGCGCCATGCCGCTTCGAGCAGGCGGTCGCCGACGAAAGCCTCGATCTCCTTGCGGATGACGACAGGCTTCATGCCGATCGAGGCATACATTTCCTTGGCGACCTCGATCGCCTCGGGAAAGGTCTGTTCGCCGCCGACGATCTCGACAAGCGGCAAGAGGTAAACGGGGTTGAACGGATGCCCGACGACCAGCCGCTCCGGGTGCTTCTTCATCGCCACCTGCATGTCGGTCGGCTTGATGCCCGAGGTCGAGGAGCCGACAATGGCGTTGGCCGGCGCATGGGTATCGATCTCGGCCAGCACGCGGTGCTTGAGGTCGAGCCGCTCCGGCACGCTTTCCTGGATGAAATCGGCATCGGCAACCGCCTCGGCGATGGTCTTGGCAAAGGTCAGTTTGCCCTCCTTGGGCAGGCCGCCAGGCACCATCTGCTTGTAGGCGCGGCGCGCGCCCTTCATCACTTCGCCGACCTTGCGCGATGCCTCGGGATCGGGATCGAAGATCGACACGTCGATGCCGTTGAGCAGCAGCCGCGCCACCCAGCCGGCGCCGATGACGCCGCCACCGATGGCGGCCGCCTTGTTGATGATGCTCATGCGGAAGCTCCGGTTCTTGTCTTGGCTGTTGCGGGATCGATGAGAGGCAAGCGCTCGCCGGCGCGGATCACGGACGCATCGTAAGCCTTGCGGGCAAACACCTCGAGCACGAAGGGCCGGAAGAATTCGACCGGCAGCGTGTCGTAGTCGGGGTCGAAACTCGACTGGTCCCAGCGCTCGCAAAACTGATCGCAATCGTCGAAATAAGCGTGGCCGGCGAAGCGGTCGCGCGCGTGGCGGTTGCCGCCCAGATGATGGGCATAATAGAGCCGCTGGAAGTCGCCATGCTTCTCCACCACCCAGGTGCATTGTTCGCGCACGAAGGGTTTCAGGATCGAAGCGGCATATTCATCGTGATTGTAGGGCGCGTAGATGTCGCCGATGTCGTGCAGCAGCGCACACGCGATCCAGTCGGTATCGGCGCCGTCACGCCAGGCGCGGGTCGCCGTCTGCAGCGAATGGCCGAGCCTTGTGATCTTGTAGCCCGACAGGCCCTCGTCGAGCTGGACCAGCGCGTCGAGCAGCCGCTCACCGGTCCTGGCCGCATAGTCGATCTCATGCGTGGTCAGGAACTCGTAGTCGTCCCTGTCGCCATCCTTCATCGCGGTGAATTTTACGGTAGTCATGTCGGCCCTCCCAGCGAATAATTTATGCCGCTATCGGCGCCCGCTTGGTCAGGTTCAGTTTCTTGCGCACTTCCTCCGGGCCGATGATCCTGGCGCCCAGATTGGTGACGATGCTGGCGGCACGCTCGACCAGCTGCGCGTTGGTCGCCAGTACGCCCTTGTCGAGCCACAGATTGTCTTCCAGGCCGACGCGGACATTGCCGCCGGCCAGCACCGCCGCCGCGGCATAGGCCATCTGGTTGCGGCCGATGGCGAAGGCCGACCAGTTCCAGGTCGACGGCACGTTGTTGACCATGGCCATGAAGGTGTTGAGGTCGTCGGGCGCGCCCCACGGCACGCCCATGCAGAGCTGCACGAGCGCGTCGGGATTGAGCACCTTTTCCTCGACCAACTGCTTGGCGAACCACAAATGGCCGGTGTCGAACGCCTCGATCTCCGGCTTGACGCCCAGCGCCGTCATCATGCCGCCCATGGCGCGCAGCATGCCGGGCGTGTTGGTCATGACATAGTCGGCCTCGGCGAAATTCATGGTGCCGCAGTCGAGCGTGCAGATTTCCGGCAGGCACTGGCGCACATGTTCCATGCGATTGGTGGCGCCGCCCATGTCGGTGCCTTTTTCGTTGAGCGGCAGCGGCGCTTCCGGCGAGCCGAACACCATGTCGCCGCCCATGCCGGCGGTCAGGTTCAAGATGACGTCGACTTCCGCCGCGCGGATGCGCTCGGTGACCTCACGGTAGAGATGCACGTCGCGTCGCGGTTTGCCGGTTTCGGGGTCGCGGACATGGCAGTGGACGATCGCCGCACCAGCCTTGGCCGCATCGATGGCCGAATCGGCAATCTGCTTGGGCGAACGCGGCACATGCGGGCTGCGGTCCTGCGAACCGCCGGATCCCGTCACGGCACAGGTAATGAAGACCTCACGGTTCATCGCAAGCGGCATGGAACTCTCCTCCGAAAGAAACAAGCCACAACAATGCCTGACTTGCCGGAAACTGTTTTGCGTTTTACGAAGGGCGTATGACAAAAAGCGAAAAACCGACGATCTTTCGCGCCGAGCGCTCTTCGCTCAAGGTAACGCTGCTGGTGTTTTCCGGCTCGTCGATCATGTGCGTGGCGTCGGCCGTCGATCCGCTGCGCGCCGCCAACCGCATCTCCGGCGAGACCTTGTTCGATTTCAAGCTGGTCTCGGTGACCGGCGAGGCTCCGGTCACCACATGCGGCTTGCCGGTGGCGGTTAGCGACCGTTTCGATGCCGGTGAGCCAACCGACGTTCTTGTCGTCGTCGCCGGCTTCGGCACCCAGAATTATGCGACATCGGCCTTGCTCTCCGGCCTGCGGCGGGCGGCGCGGACGGCCCGCGCCTGTGGCGGCGTCGAAGCGGGCACCTGGCTGGTGGCACGCGCCGGCCTGCTGGAAGGGCGCAGCGCCACCACCCACTGGGAGGACATGGAGGATTTCTCGTCGGCTTTCCCCGGCGTCGACGTGCGCCCGGACCGCTACGTCATCGACGGCCCGGTGTTCACCTCAGGCGGCGCGTCGCCGACCTTCGACCTGATGCTGCATCTCATTCGCACGCGGCTGGGCATGGCCGTCGCGCTCGATGTCGCCAGCGTCTTCATCTACGATCAGGCGCGCGCCGCGACCGATGCCCAGCCGCTGGTCTCGCTTGGCCGGCTCGACGGCTACGATCCGCGGCTGGCGCAAGCCATCCGGCTGATGGAATCGCATGTCGACCAGCCGCTCACCATAGAAGCGGTGGCAAAGCGTGCCGGGGTGACGGCACGGACGCTGGAAAGCATCTTTCGCAAGTCGATCGGCGAGACGCCAGGCGCCTATTATCTCAGGCTGCGCCTGGGTGCTGCCCGCCGGCTCGTGGTCGACACCAGGGTGGCGATGGCCGACATTGCCGGGCGGACCGGATTTTCGTCCGCCGCGGCATTTTCTAGGGCGTTTTCAAGGGCTTTCGGTGAAGCGCCGGTCAGGCTGCGCCGGGGCTGAGTGCAGGTCGACCGAAAGGACGACGACATGCACAAAATCGGAAAGATCAGGCAGCGTCTTGGTGATCGCTGCCGCTATCGATCTGTGAGCGCATCTGTCTGGCAAGGTGGGTCTCAAAACGGCTGGCGACGGCGCGGTCCCACTCGTTCGAGCGGCGCGTGCCATCCTTCGGATGCGGCATTGCCATCAGCCTATCGATGATCGATCCGGCCTCGCCAGGTGAGAGCAGGGCGTCGATTTCACGTTCGTTCTGCATATCGGTTCGCCTCCTTCTTCCTCTCCCGCCACGAGCCAGTCTTATACGAGATACGTGACGGCAGTTTGAAGGCAAGAGCGAGGTCATTGAAGGGCGTCAAAGGGCAAAAACCGTGTCGTCGCACCCGGCTTTGCGCAAAGTTTGTTCCCGTGTCTGGGCATGTCAGGCCAAGGAGAGTTTACAGCCGCTTTTCGAACAGCAGGCAGCTGAGGATCTATGCGATCCTCGGCTGCCTGTCGCGAATGGGCTGACTGGAGCATTTCACCGTCTCACGGAAACGGCGAACCCTCTAACTCTTTGTTTTGACGCAATTCCGGACGGAAAACCGCTTCACGCTTTTCCTGGAATTGCTCTGGCAGAAGGCGATGGCGGCGGCTTTCAGCGATCGGATTTTACACGTATCGGTTGACGATGTTTTCCAGCAGTTCCTGGCGGCCCGACCTTGGCTGCGGCTCGATCTTCTTCTTGACGACACGCTCGGCGATGTCCTCCAGCGTGCGCTTGCCGGACAGCATCGCCTTGCCTTCGGCCGTGTTCCAGCCAGCATAGCGTTCGGCCAGCGGTGCCGACAGCGCCTTGTCCTCGACCATGCGGGCGGCGGCCTTCAAGCCGCGAGCGCAGGAATCCATGCCGCCGATATGGCCGATCAGCAGATCCTGCGGATCGAGCGACTGGCGGCGCAGCTTTGCGTCGAAATTGGTGCCACCGGTCTTGAAGCCGCCGGCCTGCAGGACTTGGTAGTAGGCCAGTGCCATTTCCGGCACGTTGTTGGGGAACTGATCGGTGTCCCAACCCGACTGGTAGTCGTTGCGGTTCATGTCGATCGAACCGAAGACGCCGAGCGCATTGGCCAACGCCAGCTCGTGCTCGAAGGAATGGCCGGCCAGGATGGCGTGGCCCTGCTCGATGTTGACCTTGACCTCCTTCTCCAGCCCGAAGCGCTTGAGGAAGCCATAGACGGTCGCGACATCATAGTCGTACTGATGCTTGGTCGGCTCCTGCGGCTTCGGCTCGATCAGGATCGTGCCCTTGAAGCCTATTCTGTGCTTGTAGTCGACGACCATGCTGAGGAACCGCCCGGCCTGTTCCTGTTCGCGCGCAAGGTCGGTGTTGAGCAGCGTCTCATAGCCCTCGCGCCCGCCCCACAGCACGTAGTTCTCGCCCTTCAGCCGCTTGGTCACGTCGATACAGCTTTTTACCGTCGCCGCAGCATAGGCAAAGACATCCGGGTCGGGATTGGTGGCGGCACCCGACATGAAGCGGCGATTGGAGAACAGGTTCGCCGTGCCCCACAAAAGCTTGACGCCGGTCTGCTTCATCTTTCCCGCGAAGTAGTCGGCAATCTCGTCGAGGCGCGCCGCGCTCTCGGAAAAGTCCTTGCCCTCCGGCCGCACATCGGCGTCGTGGAAGCAGAAATAGGGCGCACCGAGCAGCGTGAACATCTCGAAGGCAACATCGGCCTTGAGCTTGGCCAGCTCCATCGTGTCGGTGCCGCCGGCCTTGGGGAACCACGGCCGGTCGAAGGTTTGGCCGCCGAATGGATCGCCGCCCGGCCAGGCGAAGGAGTGCCAGTAGGCGACGGCAAAGCGCAGATGGTCTTCCAGCCGCTTGCCGGCGACCACCTCGTCGGGATTGTAGAACCGGTAGGCCAGCGGATTGGTCGAATCCGGCCCCTCATATTTGATCTCTTTGATGTCGCCGAAAAATCCGCTGCTCATGTTTTTTCCTCTCGAATAATTCGCCGTGATTACCTCAGGCGTAATTGGTTTCGTTCTTCCGCTGGTCGAAAAGGCTCGTGTCAAAGCCGCTCAATAAAGGAGACAGACCATGACCGACCTCAACAAGATCGCCAAAAACTACATCACCGCCTGGAACGAAAGCGATGCCGGCCGCCGGGCCGAATTGCTCAAGGCGACCTTCACCGAAGACGTCAGCTATCGCGATCCGCTCATGCAGGGCGATGGCCATGCGGGTGTCGCGGCGCTGATCGACGGCGTGCAGCAGCGATTTGCCGGGTTTCGCTTTTCGCTGAAGGGCACGCCGGACGGTTTTGCCGACAAGATCCGCTTCTCGTGGAATCTCGGACCTGAGGGGACGCCTTCGGCGATCGAAGGCACCGATATCGGCGTCATCGAGAACGGCCGCCTGAAGAGCGTCACCGGTTTTCTCGACAAAGTGCCAGCGCAATGAGGACTTCTGGGGGAGGCGGGCGTGAAGCGCCCCCCTCTGGCCTGCCGGCCATCTCCCCCTCAAGGGGGGAGATCGGCTGTCACGCGGGCCTTCGCCAATAACCCATGGTGAAAGAAATGAGGCAATGAAGCTGCCGATCTCCCCCCTTGAGGGGGAGATGCCCGGCAGGGCAGAGGGGGGTAAGCGCCCGCTCACGCCGTGGCGACCTTGATTGCCGGGTACAGCGCCCGGTAGCGCTGATAGGCATCCGCATAGACGCCGCCGAGCGTCACGTCCGGTTCGATCGTGGCATCCGTCCTGGGTGCCGTACAGATTTCGAGCGGATCGGCACCCGTCGCCGCGATCAGGCCGAGCCGAGCAGCACCAAAGGCGGCGCCGAAGTCGCCGTCGGCGGGAATGTCGACAGGCAGTTGAAGCGCGGTGGCAATCGCCTTCAGCCAATAGCGCGAGCGCGAACCGCCGCCGATCGCCGTCACCCGCGTCAAGGTCGTGCCGGCATTGGCCAGGGCCTCAAGGCTGTCGCGGAAGGCAAAGGCGACGCCCTCCAGCACGGCCTGGGTCAGCAGGGCACGGCTCGATTCATGCGCCAGCCCCGTGAACGCGCCGCGAATGGCGGAATCATTGTAGGGTGTGCGCTCACCCGAGAGATAAGGCAGGAAGGACACGCCGCTCGGCGCCTTCAATGTGTCGCCGAGTTCGGCGGTCAACTCGCCGGCGCCTTTTCCGGTGATTTCGGACAGCCAGTTGAGCGAATCGGTTGCCGACAGGATGACGCCCATCTGGTGCCAGGTATTCGGAAGCGCGTGGCAGAAGGTATGCACCGCGCTTGCCGGATTGGGCAGGTAGGAAGCATTGGCGGCAAACAGCACCCCCGATGTGCCGAGCGAAACGAAAGCGTTGCCTGCGCCGACCGTGCCCATGCCGCAGGCCGAGGCCGCATTGTCGCCGGCGCCGCCGGCGATCGGAATGCCGGCCTGGACGCCCCATTTCGACGCCAGTTCGGCACGCAGCGCGCCTGCCTTCTCGGTGCCCTCGACCAGCGACGGCATCTGCTTTTCATCGAGCGATGTCGCCGCGAGCAGGTCCGCACTCCAGCGCCGCTTGCCGACATCGAGCCAGGACGTGCCGGCGGAATCCGACATTTCTGAAATGTGTTCGCCCGTAAGCCAGAGCCGCAGGAAATCCTTGGGCAGCAGCACTTTTGCGACCTTGGCGAAGACAGCGGGCTCGTTGTTCTTCACCCAGGCAAGCTTGGGTGCGGTGAAACCGGGAAAGACGATGTTGCCGGTCAGCGCGCGGAAGCGCGGGTCGGCGTCGAGGAAGGCGGCCTCGGCGTGACTGCGTGTATCGTTCCACAGGATGCAGGGACGCAGCACCTTATCGGCGGCATCGAGCAGCGTTGCGCCATGCATGTGGCCGGACAGGCCGATACCCTTGACCGCGGCGAACTCCCCGGGATGCCTGGCCTTGAGGTCGGCGATCGCCTCTTCGCAAGCGCGGATCCAGTCGTCGGGATTCTGTTCCGACCAGCCTGGATGCGGTCGCGACACGTCGATCGACGCATGGCCGGAACCAATGACGGTTTGCCCGGCATCGATCAGCAGCGCCTTGACGCCCGATGTCCCGAGATCGAGGCCGAGATACATGATTTCCTCCCTTGCCATTAATTTTTTCGGGTCTCGAAAAAATCCGGCTTGGTCAGTTTTTAAGACAAGATCGGTCGCGGGTCAATTCTCTGACAAATTGGCCGCACGCCGAGAAAGCAGCGCCGACAGTGGACTGCCGGGCCGAGCCATTCCCCGTTCGGCCGTGAGCGCCCTGCCAAGCGCACCGTCACCGGCACGCAGGGCCGCCTCGATCAGCGTCAGGTCGATGACGTCGCGTTGGGCGTGGCTGCCGCCGAAACGGTGGGCGATCGCCCGGATCGGCCGGACCAGGCGGACGGTCTCGGCGTAGCTGCCTTCACCGAATGCCTTGATGGCGAGCGTCAGGGGATAGCCGACATCCCTGGTGAAATCCGCGTTATCGTCGTTGCCATGCATGGCCTCGCGCTGTGCGTCGAGCAAGGTCTGGGCCGGGGCGTCGAGCCCGGCGCCGACGAACGCCATCATCGCGTGGGCATCGTTGAAGGCATAATTGCCGGCGCCGGCCTTGCGCCAGTTGGCGGCGAGCGCCGCCCAGCGGTCGCCGACATCGATGCCGCCAAGATAAAGCCGCCACAGGATTGCCGACGCGTCGACCATGTTGAGCGCCATGGTCGACTGCCCGCCATAGATGGGACCGTCATAGAGCGCCAGCACCTCGTCTGTCTCGCCGAGATCATAGTGGAACAGCGCCAGGTGCCACCAATTGTGAACCTGCAGGAAGCTTTCCCTTGTCCACGCCTCGGGGTCGGCGCGCATCCAGGCAATACCATCTCTTTGCCGGCTTTGCATTTCCATGACATGAGCGACGGCATGCTGCGCCCACCCGTCGCGCGGCTCCATGTCGACTGCCGCGCGGCCAAGCTGCTCGGCCCTGACATAGTCAGCCATCTCCTCAAGTCCGAACGCCTGCATGCCGAGCATGGCGTGGTAGCCAGGCATGCCGCTTTGCCATGATGGCAGGGCACGGGCGATGCGATCACGCAGCATGCGGGCATTGCCGGTGAAGAAATCGATCTGGT
This sequence comes from Mesorhizobium sp. M0621, assembly GCF_040320745.1. Classification (NCBI taxonomy): domain Bacteria; kingdom Pseudomonadati; phylum Pseudomonadota; class Alphaproteobacteria; order Hyphomicrobiales; family Phyllobacteriaceae; genus Mesorhizobium; species Mesorhizobium sp. M0621. The sequence continues at coordinate 82,434 of NZ_JAMYQF010000005.1, forward strand.
GGCCGACCTGCAGCGCCAGCCCGTCGCGAGGGGTCTCGATGGTGACATCCTCAAGAATGCGGCTGGCTTGATGCCAGCGTCCGTTGGTGAGATGGCCAAGGGCAGCGACATGCGCCTGCTCGCGCGTGGTCGCGGCAAGTGGCAATGCGGCCTGATGGCAAGCCTTGGCTACGTCCGTCGCCTCTCGCTCGGTGGCGAGGCCGAAAAGGTAGCCCTTGAAGACATGCGCCATGACGAAGCCGGGAGCTTCCGCAATGGCGCGGTCGATCGAGGCTACGGGATCGCCGATGAAGCACTGCAGTTCACGCACTGCCTGGCTGTAGGGCGTGAACCCCGACTCCGTCGCGCCCGAAAATGTCAGGCCGAATGCGTCCCTGATTGCCATGCAACGTCCTTTGATCGGCCCGTGGCGGGCGCCACGCCCTTCGGGCCAGGACAATCTTAAGGCATGGACCACAAACGTGCCAACCACGCGCTACGCTGGGCCATTTCAGTAGTCTTTGCAGTTTAGCAACCATGCGGGGCAGATTAGGCTTTGTAAAGGCGAACGAATTGTGTCTTCATTGCGGCATTGGGCGGGGGCTTGAAATCGCGAATCGAGAGGGACGCGATGCGGCATCTGAAAAACAGGCTTCCGAACAGTCGTTCGGAGGACGCGGAAGACACAGTTGCTTTGCTGCGGCGAAGGCCGCCTGGACTACATCCATGGTTCATTAGCCTTCTCGCAACTATAGCCTTTGCGTTGCTGCCCAGTTCCGCTGCATTTGCCGCATGCGTGCTGGGCCCATCCGCCGGGAACACCGTTTACACCTGTGATAGCGGCGACTCAGGCGGCAGCCTCACCGATGCCGATGGCGACAACACGCTGAATTTCCCCGCCGGCGGGACCGGGCAGATATCAGGCAACGTCACCTTTGGCGTCGGTACGGACCGCATCAACATGCAGTCCGGCACCATTACCGGCACTGTCGATCAGGGCGGCGGCACCGATTTCTTCACCATTGGCGCGGGTACCGTAGCCGGCAATGTCCAGCAGGGCGCCGGCATCGACGATTTCAACATGAGCGGTGGCCAGATCGGCTCGCTCAACCAGGGCGATGGCCTTGACACGTTCACCATGACGGGCGGCCGCATCGTCGATTTCTTCGACGATGGCGACAATGCCGTGATGACCGGCGGCCGCATCGGCCGCGTCAATATGAAGCTCGACCAGAACTATTTCAACATGTCAGGCGGCACAATCGACCGCAACCTCGTCACCGGCTTCGACATGGACACGATCATCCTGTCGGGCGGCACCATCGGCGGCAACATCAGCGTCAGCGGTGGCAATGACAGCGTGACGGTCACCGGCGGCACGGTGGGCGGCGACATCCTGATGAGCTTTGGCGCCGACAACTTCGTCTGGAATGGCGGCGGCATCATTTATGGCGCCGTCGATCTCGGCGGCGACAACGACACCGCCAAGCTCAGCAACCTCACCAACGCCAATCTCGGCGCCACGGATGCAATCACTGGTGGCCTCGGCACCGATGCGCTGACCCTGGACAACGTCAAGCTGCATGGGATCAGCCGGCTCCAGAACTGGGAAAGCATCGGCGCCACCAACGACACCGAGCTGACGTTCGACGGCAATCTTGTGCTCGGCGACAGCGGCACCGGGACAGGTTCGCTCAGCGTCGATGCCGCGAGCACGCTCTATGGCGGCGGGTTCAACGCGGCGATCCAGGCCTTTACGGCGGGCCAGCTGGCGCAGGTCACCAATGCCGGACGCATCGATCTGACCAACGGCAGCACCGGCGCGACAGATCGGCTGACGATATCAGGCAATTATACCGGCCTGGGCGGCCTGCTGTTGATCCAGACCGAACTCGGCGACGACAGTTCCGCGTCCGACAGGCTGGTTCTGTCGGGCGGAACGGCTTCCGGTTCGACCGGCATCTCCGTGGTCAATCTCGGCGGCGCCGGTGCTGCGACGACGCAGGACGGCATCATGGTCGTCCAGGCGGTCAACGGCGCCAACTCGGGCGCCTCCACCTTCGCGCTCGACGCACCAGTCGCCGCCGGTGCCTTCGAATATTATCTGTTCAAGGGCGGCGTCAGCGCCGGCAGCGAGGAGAATTGGTACCTGCGCTCGACGTTGAACACGCCGGCCCCGCCGGCCCCAGCCCCGCCAGTGGTCGAACCTACGCCGCCGGAACCGGTGCCGCCGGCGGCCGAGCCGCCGCCCCCGCCGCCTTCCGAGTTGCCGCCAACGCCGCCGCCGACCGAGGGCGACATCAACAGCCCGCCGGTCGACCCGACACCGCCGGTGCAGGCCGCCGATCCGGAGCCCGACCCGCCGCCGCCACCACCACCGGCGCCACCAGCGGATCCGCCGCCGCCACCGCCACCGGTGCCGACGGAAACGCCAGACCTGCCAACACCGGCCGGGGGAGAGGAAATCCTGCTCTATCGCATCGAGGTTCCGGTCTATTCGGCCTTGCCGCCGGTCGCCGAACATCTGGCGATGACGACGCTCGGCACCTTCCACGAACGGCGTGGCGAGCAGAGCCTGTTGTCGAACACCGAGCTGTCGCCGGTCTGGGGCCGTATCTTCGGCCAGGACAGCAAGATGGCTTATTCGGGAACGGTCTCGCCGTCCTTCGACGGCACTCTGTTCGGCTTCCAGGGCGGCTTCGACGTATTCGGTCGAGAAACCAGCTCCGGCTCGGTCGATCGCGCCGGCCTGTTCATTGCCTATGCCAGCATGAATGGAGATGTGCGCGGCCAGGCGCTGGGACAGGACTATCTGTCCGTCGGCGGTATCGATCTCGATGGCACCAGTGTCGGCGGCTACTGGACCCGCATCGGCCAGGGCGGCTGGTACCTGGACGGTGTCGTCATGGCCACCTTCTTCGGCGGCAACGCGACATCGTCGCGCGACGTCGGCGTCGACATCGATGGCACCGGCGTCACCGCTTCGCTGGAAGGCGGCTATCCCATAGCGCTGGGACAAGGCTGGACGCTCGAGCCGCAGGCGCAACTGGTCTGGCAGCATCTGTCGCTCGACGATACATCGGACCGCTTTGCTTCGGTTTCCTTCGATTCCGACGGCAGCGTCACCGGCCGGCTGGGCGCGAGGCTGCAGGGCGAGACTGCCATCAACGGCGTGCCGCTGCAGCCCTACCTCAAAGCTAACATCTGGCATGACTTCGGCGGGACCAGCCATGTCAATTTCGACACCACCGACATCTCGACCGAGGGCAGATCGACCTCGTTCGAGTTCGGCGGCGGCGTGGTCGCCAAGGTGACGGACAAGGTCAGTATCTTCGCCACCGGCGACTACACCACCAATCTCGGCGGCGACAAACGCCGGATCCTCGAAGGCAACCTGGGGTTCAGCGTCAAATGGTGAGGCTGATCGATCATGATCCCGAAACCGGGTTTCGGGATCATGATCAGAATTCAGAATAGAGCCTAGTTGCCCGAACGCATCGCCACCGTGGCAATGCCGGCGCCGACCAGCAGCGTGCCGCCGGTGCGGTTGAAGACGCGGATTGCCTTGGGATTGCGCACGACGTTGCGTGCGCGTGCCGCGATCAGCGCATAGCCGAAGGCATTGGCGAAGGCGAGCGCCAGGAAAGTCGTCTCGAAGATCAGCATCTGCGTCCAGAAATCGGCGTGCCGGTCGAGGAACTGCGGCAGGAAGGCGACGAAGAAGGTGATGCTTTTCGGGTTGAGCGCGGTGACCAGCCAGGCATGCGCCATCATCTTGGCCGACGACACCGCGTCGGTGCGCGGTTCGGCCTTCAGCGCGCCGCCGGCGCGGAACAGTTTCACGCCGAGATAGATCAGATAGCCGGCGCCGATCAGCTTCAGGATGGTGAAGACGGTCGCCGAGGCCGCAAGTAGCGCGCCTATGCCCAGCATCGACAAGGTCATTGCGGTGAAGTCGCCCAGTGCCACGCCGACGGCCATCGGCAGGGCGGTGCGCCAGCCCTGGCCCAGCGCATAGGATACGACCAGAAGGATGGTCGGACCCGGGATGATGAGGAGGATCGTCGATGCGGCGCCGAAGGCGGCCCAGTTTTCGAAGGACATGCTCGTCTCCTTTGAGCTCAAAGAAGAGGATAAATCCTTAGGCCCGGGAGAATGTAAAGATGCGATTTCCCTAATTTCGCCAACGGCAGACCGGCGTCAGTTCGCACCGCTCAGCGCGCTCACGATATCGGCCAGGCTGACATTGGCACCGAGAACGGTTGCCGCCGCCACAATGGCCGCGGCAAAAAGCGTGATGTCGGTTTTTAACGTCTTGCACATGGAGGCCCCTCGCTGATCGCTTGAGGAGTAGGAAGCGCCAGCGTCGGGATTATGACCCGACCGAGGTCTTTTCGCGCGGCAGCTCCCGGTCGACGGGTCGGGAGGGAGGTCGAAAGCCAACACGGTCATGCGCAAACGCAGGCTGTATAAGGCCTTCACGCTTTATCAACCATGAATGATGAAAATGCCTGCTATCTGGCCGGACCGTGCTTCCCGCCGACAGCGTAGGGTTTGGGTATATGGGTGAGTTGCCGCAAGGTCCAACGCCGCCGCGAAACGGCGACGCAAGCGTAGCCGATCATCATCTTTCCCGCCGCGCCATCCTGTCCGGGGCAGGCGCGCTGGTGCTGCTCAGCGCCGCCGGTTGCTCGACCTCGGGCGGTGGCCTGCCGGCGCTCGAACTCGACGATACCGTCACCAGCTCCGTGCCGATCCGGCCGAGCATCAGTGTCGACAAGAACATCACCAGCCCCGGCGTCATGTATGCCGCGCTGACGGATGGCGGCTTCAACGTGCCGGAAGTGCCGTATCTGAAGGTCAAGCCGGAATTCCGTCGCCAGATCGTCGTCGACACGACAGGCGAGGCACCCGGCACCATCGTCGTCCATCTGCAGGAGCGCATGCTCTATCTCGTCCAGCCGGGTGGGGACGCCATCCGCTACGGCGTCGGCATCGGCAAGGACGGCTTCCGCTGGTCCGGCCGCGCCAACATCCAGTACGGCAGGGAATGGCCGACCTGGACGCCGCCGCCGGAGATGATCGCCCGGAAGCCCGAACTGGTGAAATGGCAGGCCGGCCAGCCCGGCGGCCTCACCAACCCACTCGGCGCGCGCGCCCTCTATATCTACCAGGACGGCAAGGACACCGGCTATCGCATCCACGGCTCGCCCGAATGGGCGAGCATCGGCCAGGCGATGTCGTCGGGTTGCGTGCGCCTGATCAACCAGGACATCATCGACCTCTACAGCCGCGTCTCCAAGAAAAACCCGGTGGTGGTCGTCTGACACGTCACGCGCTCCACTCTTCCGTTGCGCGATAGCGAAAGACAGGCGAATGTGCCTGCGAATTCATCGCTCGGGAGACGTCAGGAATGGCCGGAACTTTTGTCATCGCTCAGGGCGGCGGCCCAACCGCTGTCATCAACCAGACGGTGGTCGGGGCGACACTGGAGATCCGCAAGCGGCATCCCGGTGCCAAGGTTCTCGGTTCCATCCACGGCGTGCGCGGTATCCGTGACGGCAACTATGTCGATCTTTCGGCAATCCCGGAGGACCGGCTGCGGCTGATTGCCGGAACGCCAAGTGCCGCCCTTGGCTCGACGCGTGACAAGCCGGATGCCGCCTATTGTGACGTCATCCTCAACGGACTGAAGAAGGCGGGCGCCGATGCCTTCATCTATATCGGCGGCAACGACACGTCGGGCACGCAGCAGATCCTGACCGATGCCGCAGGCGGCACGATCGCTTTCGTCCATGCGCCAAAAACCATCGATAATGACCTCGAGGAAAACGACCACACGCCGGGCTTCATTTCGGCGGCCGAGTTCGTCGCCGGCGCCTTTCTCTCCGTCGACCTCGATTTTCGCGCGCTGCCCGGCATCTATGTAGGCATCGTCATGGGCCGGCATGCCGGCTTCCTGACCGCCGCCGCGGCAGCATGGCAGCTCGACCCCGATAGCGGCCCGCATCTGGTCTATGTGCCCGAACGCCCATTCTCGGCCGCCGGCTTCATCGACGACGTGCGCGCCACGCTCGACCGCCACAAACGCTGCATCGTAGCCGTTTCGGAAGGTGTCAGCACCGCCGACGGCAAGGCGCTGGTCGAAAGCCTGGTGCCGCCGGACAAGCTCGAGCGCGATGCGCATGGCAACGTCAAGCTGTCGGGCAGCGATCTGCCGGCCGCACTTGAGCGCGCACTGGCCGAAGGCCTGCCCGGCAAGCGCGCCCGCGTCGATGCGCTCGGCTACATGCCGCGCGGCTATATCGGCGCCATCAGCGCAGTCGACGCGCAGGAGGCGTTCGATGCCGGCGCTTTCGCTGTCACTGTCGCTGAACAGGGCGGCGGCTCGGTGGCGCTGCAATATGACGGCACCAAAACGGTGCTGAAGAAGGTGCCGCTGAAGAACGTCGCCGGCAAGACCCGCCACATGCCGGATAATTTCATGAAGCCCGATGTCAATCAGCTGTCCGATGCCGGCATGGCCTATCTCAAGCGGCTGGTGCCGGAAAAGTACAAGGTCGGGAAGCCTTTCGTCTGATGTCGGATCACACCTGATGCCTGGCTCACACCTGATGCCGGGCTGGTTCAGCAGGAGCATCGTCGACGACAAGATGACGATGCTGACCGAACCGTTCGTGCATGAGTACCTGCGCGCCAACATCTGGCACCTGCGCGGCCGCGACGCCGACCTTTTGGTCGACACCGGCATGGGCATCAGTCCGCTGGCGCCGCAGATCCAGACGCCGCAGGGCAAGCCGCTGCTGGTCGTCGCCACCCACATCCATCTCGACCATGTCGGCTCGCTGCATGAATTCCTGTGGCGCGCAGGGCCAAGGCACAGCGCGGAGCAGTTCGAGAGCATGGATGAGGCGGCGACCTATGCTTACATGTTCCAGGATCTCGAAGGCGCCGTTTCGAAACTGCCGGCGCCGGGCTGGAAGGCTGCCGACTACAAAATCCCGTCCGCGCCGTTGACGCGAACCCTGGACGAGGGCGACATCGTCGATCTCGGGGACCGGCAATTCCGTGTGCTGCATTTGCCCGGCCATTCGCCGGACTCGATCGCGCTGTTCGACGAGGCCGATGGCCTGTTTTTCAGCGGCGACGCCATCTACGACGACACTGATCGACGATCTGCCGGATTCGGACCGAACGGCCTATATCAGTACGATGCAGCGCCTGCTCGACCTGCCGATCCGCATCGGCCATGGCGGCCACGGACCGAGCTTCGACAGCAAGCGCATGCATGACATCGCCACGGCGTATCTCGGACGAACCGGCGGGTTCTGAGCCCCCGGCGGGCAGGGAAGGCCGGACTGGCCCGTCGCCTGACAACATCGTGATCGCCGTCATTCCGGAAATTAAATCTTCGTAAGGTGGCCCGGAATCCCTAAATCGGGCCAAGCTGCGCACTAGATTCAGAGCTGTCGATCCGGTCCGGCTGCCTTGCCAGGCGAGACAGGCAATCGCGACGTTCGACACGCCGAATGGCCGGTTTTTCCTCATAGGGGCCGCCACGGCGCCGGATCAACTCTCGCCCGGACGAACGACCATGTCAGATATCCTTCGCAGACATCGCGTCGCGGCCTTGCTGGGCGCTGCGCTGATCATATCCCCCTTCGTTATGACTTTTGCTCAAAGCGCCAGCGACGCGATTCCGACAACCCAGACACCTGTCGCCGGCATAACGGCTCCCAACGGCTCGTTCGCCCCCATCGTGGCCGCCGACAAGCCGGCGGTGGTGACGATCACCACCGTCATGAGGGCACAGTCGGAAAGCCCGGACGACGGCATGCCTCTCGGCAACTCGCCATTCGACGACTATTTCCGTCAGTTCTTCGGCGACCAGGGCATGCCCGCCCCGCGGACACCGCCGCAGCAGCAGGCACCGCGCGCCGAGGCACTCGGCTCCGGCTTCATCGTCGCGTCCGATGGCACCATCGTCACCAACAATCATGTCGTCGATGGCGCCTCTTCGATCAAGGTGACGCTCGACGATGGCACCGAACTTCCCGCCAAGCTCGTCGGCCGCGATGCCAAGAACGATCTCGCCGTGCTCACGGTCAAGTCGGACAAACCCCTGCCGACCGTCAAATGGGGTGATTCCGACAAGCTCATGCCAGGCGACCAGGTATTGGCCTTCGGCAATCCGTTCGGCATCGGCACCACGGTCACGGCGGGTATCGTTTCGGCGCGCGGCCGCGACCTGCACAGTGGCCCGTTTGACGACTTCATCCAGATCGACGCCCCGATCAATCATGGCAATTCCGGCGGTCCGCTGGTCGATGTGAACGGCAATGTCGTCGGCATCAACACGGCTATCTATTCGCCCAATGGCGGCAGCGTCGGTGTCGGCTTCGCCATCCCGTCGGACCAGGCCCAGAAGGTGGTCGCCAAGTTGATGAAAGGCGGTTCCATCCAGTACGGCTATCTTGGCGTCGAGATCCAGCCGGTGACCCCGGATGTGGCTGGTGCCGTCGGGCTCGACCATCCTGGCGGCGCGCTGGTTTCGCATGTCAATGAGGGCTCGCCGGCCGCCAAGGCCGGTGTCGAGACCGGCGACGTCATCACGGGCTTTGCCGGACAGGATGTGAAGGATCCCAAGGATCTGTCGCGGGCGGTCGCCGATGTCGCGCCCGGCGCCCGGGAGACACTGAACGTCTGGCGCAAAGGCAAGGCCGTGGATATTTCCGTCAATGTCGGGCGCAACACCGATGACGTGAAGACGGCGTCGGTGGACGACGGATCCGGCGCGCCCAGCGCCGGCCAAGGCTCGCGCGTGCCGGCGATGGGGCTTGGCCTGATGGACATCACTCCCGACATCCGCAAGCAGCTGAATCTCGCCGACAATCAGCGCGGCGCGGTCGTTGCCAGCGTCAATCCCGACAAGGCAGCCGCGGCTTCCGGAATTCAGGCCGACGACATCATCGTCGCCGTCAATCAGATGCCGGTGAAGAGCGCCAGGCAAGTGACGCAGGCGATCGCCCAGGCCGGCAAGTCCGGCAAGAAGTCGGTGCTTCTGCTGGTCGAGCGCGACGGCAGCCAGATCTATGTCGCGGTGCCGTTTGCCAATGGCTGACGCATCGCGCTGAATTAGGACAGAGGCGTCAGGTTCGACAAGCCTGCCGCCCCTGTCCGTCAAGATTTCGGTTGCCCGCAGCGGCATCATCGAGAAAACTGCGACGGGCTGATGGATGCCTGCTGCAGAGGAATTACCGCGATGGTCACCCGAGGTTTCTCTTCAGGACGGCGCCCGCCAACCGATGACGATGCGCGCATACCGCCCGGCCAATATCTCGAACAGGGTTTTCCGGTCCTGTCGGCCGGTCCGACGCCGAGCGTGCGCACACAGGATTGGTCGTTCACGCTGAAGCATGGGCCACGGCCGATCAAGAAATGGACCTGGGCCGAATTCAACACACTGCCGTTGACCAAGATGACACGCGACATCCATTGCGTGACCGCATGGACCAAGTTCGACACGCCGTGGCAGGGCGTGCTGGTCGACGATATCCTTGCCGACGCGGGTTTGGAGCCGCCGACCGGCTTCACGCTGGCGCACGCGTTCGACGGTTACACCACCAATGTGCCGGTCAAGGATCTCACCGCCGGCAAGGCCATGGTGGCGCTGCTTTACGAAGGCAAGCCGATCACGCCGGATCACGGTGGCCCGGCAAGGCTGCTGGTGCCGCACCTCTATTTCTGGAAGTCGGCCAAATGGCTGAACGGCCTGCAATTCACGACGCGCGACGAACCCGGTTTCTGGGAATTGCGCGGCTACCACATCTATGGCGACCCGTGGCGCGAACAGCGCTATACGGACGATCCATGAGCGATGCGGCAGCAGTGCAGTCGCCCTGGCAGACAGCCGGGATTGTCCGCATCGAAAAGCGCACGCCGCGCGTCACCAGCTTCTTTTTCCTGCCGTCGCGGCCGTTTGCCTATCGCGCCGGGCAGCATGTCGATGTCAGGCTGACGGCGCCGGACGGCTATCAGGTACGCCGCTCCTACTCCATTGCCTCCGCGCCCGAGATTGACGGCGTGATCGAGTTGGCGATCGAGAAGCTCGACGATGGAGAGGTTTCGCCATTCTTCCACGAGGTCGCGGCGGTTGGCGACGAGGTCGAACTGCGCGGGCCGCTCGGCGGGCATTTCGTCTGGCCCGATGGGGAGAGTGGGCCGCTTGTGCTGATCGGCGGCGGTTCGGGCGTCGTACCCTTGATGTCGATGATCCGTCATCGCGCCGCGCGCAATTCGCCGGTCCCCGTTGTCCTGGTCTTTTCAGCCCGGGTCTGGGACGAAGTGATCTTTCGCGGCGAACTGATCGGCCTTGACGACCGCAGGGACGGCTTCGACCTCGTGCTGACGCTGACACGCGAAGCCGCCCGGCGCCCGGCCGATTATGCGCGGCGGGTGGACGTCGCGATGATGGTGCAAGCGATGGCGCGGCTGCCCGAGCCGCCAGGCATCGCCTTCGTCTGCGGCTCCAACGCTTTCGTGTCAGCCGCCGCCCAGGCGCTGATCGATGCCGGCGTCGCAGCGGAAGTCATTCGCACCGAACGCTACGGGGTCTGAGGAGTCCTATAGAGATCGCGCTCTCAGCCAATAGGCGAGAAGTGCGCCGACAGCAGCTGGAAAGGCAAGGCTCCATAAGCAGCCACCGTGGCGTCGTCGTTCCATTCGCGAAACTGACGCGACGGTCGCGCTTCGAGCGTCAGGTCATTCCGTGCGCCGTCGAGCGTCACCCTTCCACGAAAATACAGCACGCGTTCCTTGCCGGATCGGCTGATGGCCATGGCGCGCAGCCGAGCGATATGGCCATCACCGGCATTGATTTCCATTTCGATGCGGCGCCGGACAGGCGGAACACTGATTCTCACGACGATAGCAAGCATCATGTCGCCCGTCATCGGCGGGCAGGCGATGGCTTGCGAAAACGTCAAAGGCATCGGTGCGGCTTGCGGGTTGCGCGCGGCTGGCCTGCCACGCCAAGGTTTGGCGTGGGGCTTCTGCTGCAACCGGCCCTTCTTGCGCTTCAGGCGCAATTGCTTGGCAAGTCCGCGCGACAGCCGGACAAGGGTGCCGAAATCCGTGCGCGGCTTGGCTTGCAAAATCGACGACCAACGCGACAGGCCAGCCCTATCAGCCATCGCGAAGATTTTGGCCAACGTCGGCCCCGGCACGGAAACGCCGATCTCAAACACCAGGTAGGACAATGCCACTGCCGCCGGAACGGCCAGACCGCGTCTGCCGACGATGTCGAGGAAAACATCCCAGTCGACGTCTCCGCCACGGATGGCGACGGCACAATCGACAAGCCAGTCGCTGTGGGTGTGGGCGTCGAGGCCGCCATGGGCGATGGCCAAGGCCATGCGGTCGGCCGGCGACGGCACGAAGACCGCGACACCGCTGAATTCGGCCGGGATCGCTCGCTGCCAGATCGCCAGATCGTCTTCCGGGCTCATCTGCGAGCCGTCATAGCCGAGCTGATGCAGGTCGATGTCGCCGAAACGACCCTTGAAAAAGTTCATCGACCGCAGCGACGCCAATCGGGTTCGCAGATATTGCGCACTGACGCCCGAGGCGATCTGCCAGTCGCGATCGCGCAGGATGTCGAACACGGCAGCCATGTCGCGCGGGCGCACCAGTATATCGATGTCGTGGGCCACCCGACCACGCTGTGCCGAGGCGTCCACCGCAACGCGGCTGGCGCCCTTGATCAACATGATATCGGCGCCGCCGTCGACCATCGCCTTCAGCACCGGCTCTGCTTCGCGCATCGCCATCCGTGACTTCGTCCACAGCATCTTCTGCAGGCCGACGAGGCGCGGATGGGCGGAATGGCCAGCCAACCTCCTTCCGAACCTGTCGGAGATGGCAGCGAGCAACCGGTGTTCTCTAAACGAGACAAGCTCGATGTCGTTCTCATCCAGCCAGCGCTCGGCGCAGCCGGCGGCTGCGTCTTCATCGGCGAACAGGGCTGCCTTGAGCAACTGGTCGAGCTGGCCGGTCGGCCAGGACCAACCATAGTCCGGAAAGCGACGGCCGATACGGCGAACCGGCCCGGCTTTCAACTCGAGCCCGCCTTGTTCTGGGCTCGCCGCTGCATGGCGAGCCTTGCCACCTGGAGATAGCCGCGGTCGCGTTCCGGATCCCGGCCATGGGAAAGGCTGCCCGGCCTGATGCGGCGCAATGCAAGCACGTCGTCGAGCATGGCAAGGACAAAGCCTGCCTCACGAGCCCGGGCGATCCAGTCGATCATCTCACCGCGCCCGCCTGCTTGGTCGATGACTGGCCCGACGGCCTCGGCAACCGTGCGGCGGATCATCATGGTCGTCCGCAACCAGCCGGGCACCGTCGCTGCCTCGGGTGCGTCGGGTCGGTCGTTGCGGAAATTCCGCAGGTGACAGAAAACCCCGGATGTCGCGGGAGATCCGTCGAAAAATGCTATCTGCCTTTCGATCTTATTAGGCAGCCACAGATCGTCTGCGTCCAGCGTCGCGATAAGCGGCGTCGAGAGTGCCGCAATGCCACGGGTCGTAGCACTGCCGGGTCCCGCATTGTCCTGGCGTAGGAGTTGCATCTGGAGATCAATGCCGTCGATCGCCGAAGCAAGATCGTCGGTCGAGCCGTCGTCGACGATCACGACCATTTCGGGTCGCACCGTCTGGGCCGCGACCGACCGCAACGTCTCGGAGATCGTACCGCTTGCGTTGAAGGCCGGAATGACGACGCCGTATCCGCTCATCACATGAAATGCCAGTCAGCGAGATCCCTGAGATCGAAGATACCTTCGATTCGACGCAGGGACGGATCTGCCTTGCGGCGATTCATCGACTTGTGAATAGCGCGCATGAATTCACGCGACTGGACATCGGTTTGGCGGGTCATGTTGCCAGGATGACGTCTGTAGTAGAGGGCCACGGTCTCCGGCATCGCATGTCTTGGCCTGCTTTCGAAGGTGCGCAGCAGGTAGTCGGTATCCTCGGCTTGGTTGAAGGCCTCGTCGAAGCAACCGATACGCTCGACAAGCCTGCGCGAAAAGATCGCCGCCGACAAATGGATGCCGCGAACCGTAACGCTGTGGCTGTCGGCGGCCGGCTCAAGGCGGTCGTCGTCGATCTTGTCGACAAGCATCATTCTTGAATAGGTGAGGTCCAGGTCCGGATCGTTCCTGAACAGTCCGAGATCGGTCGCGAACCGTCCGCATGGGGAAATATCGTCCGAATCGAGAAAGGATACCAATTCCGTTTCCGGCTTGATCAGACTAAGCCCGACGTTGCGCGTGCGGGTCACACCAAGATTGGGCTGTTGGAAGAGGCGGATGCACGGGTTCTCGTCCATCACCGAGCGCACAGCTTCCGCCGATCCGTCGGTCGACCCGTCATCGACGACGATGATGTCGAGATCGGCAGCGTCGCGTTGCCTCAGCAGCGAGCGCAGGGCCGGGCCTACAAAGGCTTCGCGGTTGTAGACCGGCATGATCACGCTCAGCCTCATAGGCGGCTCCACGACCGTTCGCGGCTTGGCTGATGCGGCACGATTGTGTGCAGCATCATAGCATCTGCCAATCAGCGGGACTCTTCAGTTCGAAGATTCCCTGGACATCTCGCAGCGAAGGGTCGGCCTTGCGCCGTCGCATCGACTTATGAATTGCACGCAAATTGTTGCGAACCCTGCCGCCATGCTCCTTGGTAACATTCCCGGCGTGCCGTCGATAGTAGATCGCGACGGCGTCCATCAGTTCGCAGTTCGGTCCCGTTTCGAAAACGCGCAGCAGATAATCAGTATCCTCGGCCTGCTCGAAATCCTCATCGAACTGGCCCGTCCGGTCGATAAGCTGCCTTTTGAACAGGGCCGCACTCAGCGAAATTCCGCGCAGTGTCATCGTGCGGCTGTCGGGTGTCGGTTCCAGCCGCTCGTCGTCAATCCGGTCTGCCAGGGTTATCAGGGAATAGGTCAGCTCCAGGTCGAAATCGGCTTTGAAGCGCGCAAGATCTGCCTTGAACCGCCCGGCCAGCGAGATGTCGTCAGAATCCAGAAAGGACACAAACGCGGCGTCCGGCGGCAGTTGCCGCAGCCCGGCATTGCGCGCCTTGGCGATGCCCATGTTGGATTGCTGGAACAGGCGGATGCAGGGTGTCTCGCGCATCATCGAGCGCACGGCTTCAACTGAGGCGTCGGTCGAGCCGTCATCGATGACGATGATGTCGAGATCAGCGGCGTCGCGCTGCCGCACCAGCGAGCGCAATGCCGAAACGACATAGCGCTCGCGATTGTAGACAGGCATTATCACGCTCAGTTTCACGAAGCGCCCCGCGCGAGAAAGTCCGCAATTGTGCCGGCTATCTCCCGGGGCTGCGTACCCAGCGACAGACGGTAGCATGGCAGCAGGCGCGTCAGGTCGCCGAAGAAGCGAAAACCGCTTTCCCGCTCGCCCGGCATCTGCGCTATGCCAGATGGAGCCAAGGCAATCATGGCATCTTTGCGCGACACCGGCACGATCGAACTTACCTCGCCACCACCGATATGTGGCACCACCAGCGCAACGATGTCCAGAGTTTCAGGCACCGGCTCAGGCGCAATCTCACCAATGTGAAAGGTGTGCTTGCCTTGCCAGTTGAGCGGACCATGCGCCGGCAGCCGTTGCTTCAGCCCAAGCCGTGCAAATCCCTGGGGATCCTGTTTGAGTGTTGAAAACAGCGGGCGGGCAGTCACGCCGTCGGCGAGGTCGATCAGCACATAATCATCGCCGACGCTGTCCAGCCCGTTGAGGAGGCCGGCAGCGACAGTCCCGGATTTCCCTGCGCCGCCCGCGCCCGCCAGCAGCACGCCCTTGCCGTTGGCGCCGAGCGTGCCTGCATGGGCAAGGCGCGTGCCGCGTGCCGCATATTCCCAATGCAGGAAAGCCCGCAACGGTGCTCCCGGCTCCCATGGTGGAAAAGCTTCGGCCGAGGCCATCAACTGAACGCCAACGCGACGTTGCGGATCATAGAACTGCCAGAAGTCGAGATCGTGAAAGTGATGGCCACGCAACCCGGCCTCGGCAAGCCGCTTGGCAAAGCCGTGCTCGGTGAAATGCGCGTCGGCCCACTTGGCTGGGTCGGGGATACCAGCGACGCCCGGATGCACGATGAAAATGCGGCAACGGGACGTTTCCGGCTGATCATCCCGAGTCTCGAGAAAAGCATGGCTGAGTGCATCCGCCAGCGCGCCGGGGCTGAGATGCGCGCTAAGCTCAAGCCGGGGAAGGTTGATCCTACGCACGACTGAATTGTACGCGGCCGTGCGTTCAGCGGCGGCAATGAGATACCGGGCGTAGTCCGGCAAGATTTCGAGAGTGACGCGCGATATGGTCAGGTCCAGTGTCCCTCTCTGGCGTGCAACCAGTCGCCCGTCAGGATGTCTGCTTTATCGCCGGCCAGCCAACGGGTTCCTCGACTTCATGGATAGGATCCACGATGATGAGGTCGGCAAGGTCGTCGTGAACGCTCACAGCGAGCGACTCGGTTGTGGCGGCAAGGTCGGCGAGCAGTTCGCCAGGCAGCGGCAGCGGTGGCGCATCCAGGCGAACCAGGAGCCCCAGTTCAAGCAATTGCGATACGAAACCTTCGAGTTCATCTGGGCCAATCGTCCTGGCGCCAACGGTCAGCCCGACCAGAGCCTGGGCATCGACGCCGGACGATAGCGCCTGCCAAATCCTGCTGCCCGAATCGGAAAATCCGAAATACTTCCCGTTCGAAAGATCGAGCACGACGGCTTCGCCGTCGAAAGATTCAAAGACAATATCCTTGCTCGAAATTGCGTAGACATCGGTACGACGCATTTGTCTTGGCCCCCGCAGCCGCGCGAGCAGTCGCCGGTCGGCGCGGTCGCTCAGCCTATAACGCCTGTAAACACTCGATTCTTGCTTGGCAAGCCAACGTGCGCCAGCGGCTCCAAGCCGATCACGCCTCGATTTCGAGCGCCGAAAGCGGTTTTGAGCAACAGGCGAGGATAAAGCCGTCGTCGATCTCGTGATCGAGGATGCCGCCATTGTGGCTCATCTCGACGGCGCCCGTGACCTTCTTCACCTTGCAGGTGCCGCACAGGCCGAACTCGCATGCGGCGGGAATCCGCACGCCGGAGGCCCGCGCGGTCTGCAGCACGGTCTGCCCGGTGACGCATTCGGCGTCGACATCCGAAAGCGCGAAACGGATCGGCGTCGCGGCTTCGACGACAACGGCAGCACCGTCTCCCGCAGGCGACGCGAACGGAGCCGGGACCTCCTCCACCACAGGCGCCGCAAAGCTCTCCTGATGGTATTTCGTCATGTCGAAGCCGGCGGCGTCGAGCATACCGCGCACGGCACGCATGAAGGGATCGGGCCCGCAGCAGAAGATTTCGCGCTCGCGGAAATCGGGCGCCAGCAATGGCAGCCGAATGGCGTCGATGCGGCCCATATGGCCGAACCAGCCCTCGCGGCTCGACCGCTCCTCGATCATGAAGCCGAGCGACAGGCCGGGCATCCGGCTGCCGAGCAGTTCAAGTTCCTTGCGGAAGATGATCTCTTCCGGACGGCGCGCGCAGTTGACGAAGCCGACATCGGTCCATGGCGCACAGTCGTTCAGCCAGCGCAGCATCGACATCATCGGCGTCACGCCGGAACCGGCGGAGATGAACAGATATTTCGCCGCCGGGTGGCTGTGCAGCGAAAAGTCGCCGGTCGGCCCGTAAGCCTTGACGTGCGATCCGGGCGTCAGATGGTCGAACATCCAGCGCGTGCCGATGCTGCCGGCCTGCGCCTTCACCGTCACCGCGATCGAGAACGGCCGCGATGGCGAGGACGACAGCGTGTAGGTGCGCATCAGCGGCCCGTCGGCGGCCGGCAGTTCCAGCGTCAAGAACTGGCCCGGCTTGTAGCGGAACCAGGTCTGGTTGTCGGAGCGGAAGGTGAAGGTCTTGACGTCAGGCGCCTCGTCGCTGACGCCGATCACCTCCAGCACCTGCAGCCGGTCGTTCCAGGGCGTCATCTGGTCGAGATGGCGATAGAGGCCAAGATCCGTCACCGCATTCATCCTCTTGTCTCTTTTGTTTTGTGCATGATCCAAAGCCTAGGCGACGCTGCGCAGGGCCGGCCGACCGCCTTCCGCGAGGCGCGGGCCGATGAACGACGCGTACCATTCGACGAACTGGATCACGCCACCCTCATGCAGCTCCGAATAGGGGCCTGGTTCATAGGCGGGCGACAGGATGCCGAAGGCGTTTTCCTCGACGATGCGGCGGTCCTGGTCGTTGGTCTCGGTCCAGACATGGGTGAGATCTTTGATGGTGTAGTCGACCCCCTCGACCGCATCCTTGTGCACCAGCCACTTCGTCGTCACCGCCGTTTCCGTGGCGCTGATCGGCAACACCCGGAACGTCACCGCGTGATCGATGAGGATGTGGTTCCAGGTCGTCGGGTAGTGATAGTGCATCAAGGTGCCGATCCGGTCGGCGGAGACAGTGTCGGAGAGGTTCTTCTCCACCGCCCGCTTGCCGGTCATGGTGTAGCTGACGGCATCGCGCAGCAACGGCGCGCGGGTGGCGCGGTACTGTCCGGCCGGATCGATGCGAAATTTGCTCGGCAGGCCTGATGCCTCGCACTTAGCCCAATGCGCGACCATTTCGGGGTCGCTGTCGGCGCCGTTGACGCCGGTTACGGTCGGCGCTTCGGGGAAGGTCTTGCACAGCTCGGGATGATTGGCGACACAGTGATAGCACTCGCGATTGTTTTCCCAGACCAGCTTCCAGTTGCCCTTCTCGATGATCGTGCTCTCGAAGGCGATCTTTGCTTCGCGCAACCGGTGCGGCAAAAGATAAGGTTCGATCATCGCCCGCATCGGCGCGAAATCGGCGGGCTCCCTGGCAAGGCAGATGAAGATGTAGCCGCCGACGCTCTCGCAGGCGACTGGCTTCAGGCTGAACTCACTCTTGTCGAAACCGTCGGCCATCTGGCGGGCAAACAGCAGGCGGCCGTCGAGCTCATAGGTCCACTGGTGATAGGGGCAGACGAGCTTTGCCGCCGTACCCCTCTCGGTATTGCAGACGCGGCTGCCGCGGTGGCGGCAGGAATTGTGGAAGGCGTTGATCTTGCCTTGCTGATCGCGGACAAGGACGACCGGATAGTCGCCGATCTGCACGGTGATGTAGCTGCCCGGCTTCGGCAGTTCGCAATCGTGGCCGATGAACAGCCAATCGCGATACCAGATCAGCTCCATATCGAGCTTGAAGTAGTCCGGATCGGTATAGAAGGGCTGTTCTAGCGAAAAGCCTTGCCGGCGGCTGTTCAAGAGCCTCAGCATGTCGTTGCGAGTTTCCATGTCCTGTCCTCGTTTCTAAGGACTGAACTGGTGGTGACGGAGGAAGGATTGGACACAGGCCGGCGATGCGCCGGACATGCACTATCCACCTCTTGACCGCCCACCGCGATCAGTCGAGTTCAATGATCTCGGGCTGGTTTCCGGGCTCTGGAGTTGTCCTTGCGGACCATCGCGACACCTTCCCAGGCAGTTGCCCAGTGGTCTCCCGTTGCGACTTGAACTCCACCACCGTTGCGGGGGCAGCGCCGGATTCTGACCGGCTTCCCAATTCTCCGCCTCGTCGTCACGAAGTGGCACCTGAGATGATATGATCTAACCACGATCGCGGACGCGCCATCGGCATGAAAACGACATCGTATCCATGCGGCGCGACACGGATGCGAAACGTTCCGAGGCGGCCATTTCCCATTTGCAATCTCCTCGAAACCGACCCCTCACTCGGGGTCAAAAAAGTTAACAGTTTCGAAAAGTGACTATTAGCTCTTTCTAAAATCGAACCGAACGGTTCGTTTCTGTTGACGGTGCGTGCAGGACGGTGTGAACGCTGGGCCCTCGAAACAGTTGGTGATCAAGCGGGCGGTTTTACTTAAATCATTGAAAAATATAAGTAAAAAGTGGCGCGTAGAAGCCCTTGGCACAATTTCAAGTGGCGGACTCATGGTCCACACGAAACAACTTCGTGATTGGAAAAGGCGAGGATGCCCTCCCACATCGGGGCTGTCCGAACGACGCGATTTCTTCCCAAGACACGCCGCTAGACGGACGGGAAAAATACTGGAGTACACAAAATGAAAAAGATCATTCTCACTGCCGCCGCCCTTCTGGCGATTTCCGGCAGCGCCTTCGCTAATGGTAGCGACCACTACGGTTCGAACGCCGCGGCAGCCACTGCTGTCGACAGCTCGTCCACGGCTTCGGTCAAGAAGTCGGAACCGGCTGCTCAGACGCCTGCCCAGGGCAGCGACCGTAATCTCTTCGGCAACAACTAAAAGCCGATTACCGGCAGACGGCGGGCTTGCCCGTCGCCCTGGCAAAATTCAAAAATCAGGAGACTTGAAATGAAGAAGATCCTTATTGCCGCCGCCGCCGTTCTGGCC
Organism: Mesorhizobium sp. M0621; assembly: GCF_040320745.1. Lineage (NCBI taxonomy): Bacteria > Pseudomonadati > Pseudomonadota > Alphaproteobacteria > Hyphomicrobiales > Phyllobacteriaceae > Mesorhizobium > Mesorhizobium sp. M0621. Next base: position 101,893 of record NZ_JAMYQF010000005.1, read on the forward strand.
ATCACCGGCAGTGCCTTCGCCGGCAGCGACAATTTTGGCTCCAATGGCGCCAACCAGCCTGCCACCACCGCCACCGACAGCTCGTACACGGCTTCCACCCAGAAGTCGGAGCCGGCCACGCAGGCGCCTGTCAACCATGGCAGCGACCGCAATCTGTTCGGCAACAACTAACATCCGACCAAACCAACATCAGACATCGATGCGGCGGGTTAACCCGCCGCATCGAATTCGAAAATACGGAGTATCAAAAATGAAGAAGATTGTTCTTACTGCCGCCGCTGTTCTGATTGCCGCCGGCAGCGCCTATGCCCGCAACGACAACGTTGGCGGAACCGACATCAACAAGCAGGCGACCGTCAACGTCGACACTTCGCACACGGGCTCGATCCGCAAGAGCGAATCGCCTGTCTACAAGCTGCTCAATTCGTCGGGCGATGTACCGAAGTCAGCCCCTCAGGGCAGCGATCGGAATCTCTTCGGCCGCTAACAGCCGAAGCTGATCTTCACAAAAAGAGCAGCGGGCCCTAGCCCGCCGCTCTTTCATGTTGTCGACGCATAATCTAATCCTGCCTCGTCTCAAGCCGCCTTCGCTTCCGCTTCGTGAAGGGCGAAGGACCGCCCGTCCGTATCGAAGATGTGAAGGTCTTCGCCATTGGCGCTCAGCCGCAATGTCGAGCCGCGCTTGACTTCGACATTGCCAGGCAGCTTGGTCACCAACGGCAGGTCGGCGCGGCCGATGTCGACATAGACAAGCTGAACCTCGCCGAGCTGCTCGACATAGTCGACCGTCCCTTCGAACAGATAGTCCGCACCGCTGGCGATGATCAAATCCTCCGGCCGCACGCCGAAGCTCACCGCGGCACCCTTTGCCGAAGCAGGCGTCGTGATCGGCACGGTTGCCTTGCGCCCGCCAACATGGCTGACGACGGTCGGATTTCCGGTCTTGTCGATGGTCGCGGGCAAGATGTTCATGGCCGGCGAGCCGATGAACTGGGCGACGAACAGATTGCCGGGCTTCTTGTAGAGATCCATCGGCGTGCCGACCTGTTCGATATGGCCGTCCTTGAGCACCACGATGCGGTCGGCCAGCGTCATCGCCTCGACCTGGTCGTGGGTGACGTAGATCATGGTCGTGGCGGGCATCGATTCCTTGAGCTTGGCGATCTCGATACGGGTGGCAACGCGAAGTGCGGCGTCGAGGTTCGACAGCGGCTCGTCGAACAAGAACACCTTCGGGTTGCGCACGATGGCGCGGCCGATGGCGACGCGCTGGCGCTGTCCGCCCGACATCGCCTTGGGCAAGCGGTCGAGATATTTCGTCAACTGCAGGATTTCCGCCGCCTGGCGCACGCGCCGGTCGATCTCGGCCTTGTTCTCCTTCCCGATCTTCATCGAGAACGCCATGTTGTCGTAGACGGTCATGTGCGGGTAGAGCGCGTAGGACTGGAACACCATGGCGATGCCCCGTTTCGAAGGCGGCACGTCGTTCACGACCTCGCCGGCTATTCTGAGTTCGCCGGAGGTGATTTCCTCGAGCCCGGCGATCGACCTCAGCAATGTCGACTTGCCGCAGCCCGACGGGCCGACAAAGACGATGAATTCGCCCGACTTGATATCGAGGTCGATGCCGTGGAGAATGTTCAGATTGCCGTAGGACTTCTTCACTTGCCTTAGCGTGACATCGGCCATTGGTTTCCTCCAGTGATTTGAAATTCAGTCGACGCGCCCGAACCAGGCGCCGTAGCCGCCAAGCTCGATGGAACCAGTGCTTGCCTGCCCCGAAAATCCGTGCCCGGGCAAAGGTTGCAGCGATCGGCCGCCAAGGTCAACCTCGGTTGGCCTTGCGCCCAGATTGAAGACGCAGACGATCTGCTCGTTGCCGGCGCGGCGCGTGAAGGCGACGGTGTCGCCCTCGCTTTCGATGAAGGTGATATCGCCCTTGGCCAGCGCTGGATGGGCGCGCCGGAAGCTGAGAAAGCGCCGGTAGTGCTCGAGCAGCGAGGTCTCGTCACCCTGCTGGACATTGACCGCTTGCGACAGATGCTTGGCCGGTACCGGCAGCCAGGGCTTTGCCGGGGAGAAGCCGCCATTCTTGGCGCTGCCGTCCCACACCATCGGTGTGCGGCAGCCGTCGCGGCCTTTGAATTCCGGCCAGAAGCGGATGCCATAGGGGTCCTGTAAATCCTCGAACTGGAGGTCGGCTTCACCGAGCCCAAGCTCTTCGCCTTGATAGATGCAGACCGAACCTCGCAAGGACATCAGCAGCGCCGAAATGACCTTGAGATAGGCGGTCGGGTCGGGTTCGCCGGCCGCCCAGCGCGAGGCCGGGCGCATCACGTCGTGGTTGGAAAAGGCCCAGCACGACCAGCCGTCGCTGGCGACCTTGCCGAAGGATTCCAGCACCGAGCGGACCTTGACCGCACTGATCTTTTCAGGCGCCAGGAAGTCGAAGGAGTAGCACATGTGCACGCGCTTGCCGCCAGCGGTATAGGCAGCCACCACCTTCAGTCCGCGCTGCGAATCGCCGACCTCGCCGACCGCAGCGGTCGCCGGATATTCATCGAGCAGGGCGCGGAAGCGCTCGAGGAAGCCGAGGTTCTCCGGGCGGCTCTTGTCGTAGAGATGGTCCTGGTAGTTGTAGGGGTTGACCGCCGGTGCGGTCTGGTCGTTGCGCTCTTCCGGTGGCAGCGGCGGATTGTTTTCCAGGCCCTGGCTGTGGAAGTAGAAATTGATGGTGTCGAGCCGAAAACCGTCGACGCCACGCTCCAGCCAGAAGCGGGTGACGTCCAGCAACGCATCCTGAACTTGGGGGTTGTGGAAGTTGAGGTCGGGTTGCTCGGCCAGGAAATTATGCAGGTAATATTGCTGGCGGCTGGTGTCCCATTGCCAGGCCGAGCCGCCGAAAATCGACAGCCAATTATTGGGCGGCGTGCCGTCCGGCCTGGCGTCCGCCCAGACATACCAGTCGGCCCTGGGGTTGGTGCGGCTCGACCGGCTTTCTTGGAACCACGGGTGGTTGTCGGCGGTGTGCGACAGCACCTCGTCGATCATCACCTTCAAGCCCAGCCTGTGCGCCTCGGCGGTCAGCGCGTCGAAGTCGGCCAGCGTGCCGAACATCGGATCGACGTCGCGGTAATCGGTGACGTCGTAGCCGAAATCCTTCATCGGCGATTTGAAGAACGGCGAAATCCAGATGGCGTCCGCACCGAGTGCCGCAATGTAGGGGAGGCGGCCGATGATCCCCTTGAGGTCGCCGATACCGTCGCCGTTCGAGTCCTGATAGCTGCGCGGGTAGATCTGGTAGATCACAGCACCCCGCCACCAGTCGCGATCGATGGCGAGGTCAGGTTTCGAGCTGGCCTTCAAAGCGGATCGCATCGTTTCAGCCTCCTTTCACCGAGCCGGCAAGCAGCCCGCGGACAAAATAGCGCTGCAGCGAGAAGAAGACGATCAGCGGCACGATTATGGTCACGAAAGCCGATGTCGTCAGAATCTCCCAGTCGCCACCGCGTGAGCCCAACAGCGCGTTGAGCTTGGCGGTCAGCACGATCTGGTCTGCTTCTGTACCCAGGAAAACCATCGCCACCAGCAGATCGTTCCATACCCACAGGAATTGGAAGATGGCGAACGAGGCCAGCACCGGGAACGACAGCGGCAAGACGATCTTGACGAAGATCTCGAAATCGCTGGCGCCGTCGATGCGCGCCGATTCCATGATTTCGCGCGGCAGGCCGGCAATGTAGCTGCGCAGCAGGTAGATGGCGAAGGGCAGGCCGAAGCCGGTATGCGCCAGCCAGATGCCGAGATAGGTCTTCGACGGCATGCCGAAGAAAGCGCCGACGCCATTGTAGAGTTTCAAGAGCGGGATCAGCGACATCTGCAGCGGCACCACCAGCAGGCCGATGATGACCGCGATCAGCAGCGCACGGCCGGGAAACCGCATCCAGGCCAATGCATAGGCGGCAAAGGCGGCGATCAGGATCGGAATGACTGTCGCCGGAATGGTGACGGTCAGCGAATTCATGAACGACCGGCCGATGCCCTCGGAAAACAACACTGTCTTGTAGTTCTCGGTGGTGAATTTCGGCGGCGCCGACGAGGCATAGTAGACGCGCTGGCCGCGATCGCCTTCGAATGCCTTGGGCGACTGCATGACAAAGCTGCCGTCTTCATTCAGCTGCAAGGTCACGCCATCGCCGAGATCCGCCGAAGTGCCAGCGGGATATTGCGTTGGCGCCGCCGATTTGACACCGAAGGCGCTGATGTTGCGCTTGGCGCCGTCGCCGAAGATGTTGCCCTCGAGAACGAACTTGCCGTCCTTTTCGACCTGCGTCGAGGCGGCCGGCAGCCGGCCGGCTTCGGTCTGAGTGGAACTGGCGAACGAATTCCACCAGCCAGAGGCGATGATCTGGTTCTTGTCGCGCAGCGACGAGACCAGGATGCCGAGCGTCGGTATGGTCCAGATCGCGACGAAGACAAGCACGGCGATGTGGACGCCGAAGCGGCTGGCGAAGGAATTTCCGGTCGCAACGGCCATCTCAATGTCCTCCCGTCTCTTTGTTCGCCTGGCGGATGTTCCAGACCATGATCGGAATGACCGCGATCATGATGATAATGGCGATGGTGGCGCCGCGGCCGAAATCGCCGCCGCCACGGAACATCCAGTCGAACATCAGATTGGCCAGGACCTGGCTGTTCCACTGGCCGTTGGTCATGGTCAGCACGATGTCGAACACTTTGAGCACCAGGATGGTGATGGTGGTCCAGACGACGGCGATGGTGCCCCATATCTGCGGCACCATGATCTTCCAGAAGATCTGGAATGGATTGGCGCCGTCGATGACGGCGGCTTCCAGCGTTTCTTCGGGAATGCCGCGCAGGGCGGAAGACAGGATGACCATGGCAAAGCCGGTCTGGATCCAGATCAGGATCACCATCAGGAAGAAATTGTTCCAGAACGGCAGCGATATCCAGACCTGCGGCTGGCCGCCGAAATGCTGGATGATGGCGTTGAGGATGCCGATCTGCGTCTGGCCCTCGCCGCGATACTCGTAGATGAATTTCCAGATCACGCTGGCGCCGACGAAGGAGATCGCCAGCGGCAGGAAGATCAGGCTCTTGGCGATCGTGCCCCACCAGATCTTGTCGGTGAGCACGGCGATGATCAGCCCGAGGAAGGTGCAGGCGGCGGGCACCACCGCCAGCCAGACGATGTTGTTGAGGATCGAGTTGCGGAATTCACGGTCGCCGAAGGCCCATTGATAGTTGGCCAAGCCGACGAAATTGACGCCGCCGCGATCGAGGAACGACAGCCGCAGCGTCTCGACCACCGGATAGATCAGGTAGATGGTCAGGATGATCATCGCCGGACCGACGAACAGCCATGGCCTGACCAGCCCTTGCCGGCGCAGATTGTCGATGGCCGCGGCGCCGGCGACGCCGCGCGACGGGAATATCAGGTCGACCAGTCTGTTGGCGCCCCAGAAATAGGCGACGCAACCGCCGACGCCGACGATGATGACGAATATGGCCGAGAAAATCTGAGCCGCCATGGGTCCCTCCCCCTGCGCATCACTAGCCAAGGCCGAACGGTCAGGGCGGTGAGATGCGCCGATTCAGTTGTTCAGAGCGCCATCGCCAAGCAAGACAGGTCTTCCTCTTTGCTGGTCGCGCTTCATGCCGGATGTCTGTGTGCTCATGATAGTCGCCGCGGCACGGGCCGCCGGTTGGATCCGGGCCCCAGGGGCCCGGATCCAGTCAGGATCGATAGTTCAAACGTCCAGCCGAACAATCGGCGACTTGCCTACTTAATGGCGTCCCAGCTTTTCTGAATGTCGGTGGCGACATCCTGCGCGGACTTGCCGCCGACCAGGTCGATCATGCCGGTCCAGAAGGCGCCGGCGCCGATCTTGCCCGGCATCAGGTCGGAACCGTCGAAGCGGAAGGTCGATGCGTTGGCGAGGATTTCGCCCTGCTTCTTCAGCGCGTCGCTGGCATAGGCATCCTTGTTGACCGACTTGAGCGGCGTCACGAAACCACCCTCGGCCATCCAGATCTCATGGGCGAGCGGCATCTTCAGGAATTCGATGAACGCGCGGGCACTCTTGCTGTCTTTCGTGATCATCGCCAGTGTACCGGCACCGAGCACGGGCGTGCCCAGTTCAGGCTTGGATGCATAGGGCGGGAAGTAGAAGAAGTCCGCGTCCTGGCCAATCTTGGTGCCTTCCGGGAAGAAGGTCGGGATGAACGACGCCTGGTGGTGCAGGTAGCATTTCGGCGGCACTGAGAAGAGGCCCTTCGGGCTGTCGCGGAAGTCGGTCGCCGCAACTGCCTTGGCACCGCCATCGACCATCTTGTCGTCGGTCGCGATCTTGCCGAAGATGTCGATGGCGCTGACCACTGCCGGGTCGTTGAACGGGATCTCGTTCTTCACCCACTTGTCGTAGGTTTCCGGAGACTGGGTGCGCAGCATCAAATCTTCGACCCAGTCGGTCGCTGGCCAGCCTGTGGCGCCGCCGGAGCCGAGGCCGATGCACCACGGTTTGCCGCCGTCGGCGATGATCTTCTTTTCGAGATCGGCGAGCTCTTCCTGCGTCTTCGGCACCTTGTAGCCGGCTTCCTCGAAATTGTCTGGCGAGTACCAGACCAGCGATTTCACGTCGGCCTTGTAGGGGAAGGCGAAGAAGCCCGGCTTGCCGTCCTTGTCCTTGAACGTGCCGAGATCGACCCATGATTGGCCGGCGCCGTAATTGTCCTTGACCCATTTGGCGGTGTCATCGCCGAGCGGCGTCAACAGGCCCTTCGATGCGAGATCCTGGATCAGGCCTGGCTGCGGCAGCACGGCGATGTTCGGCGGGCTGCCGGCCTGCGTGTCGATGACGATCTGCTGTTCGTAATTCTCCGAGGAGGAGTATTTGATCTCGACGCCGGTGGCTTCCGAGAAATAGTCGAGAACGCCGCGCACCAGGCCTTCGTCCTCACCGCGCCATGGTCCGAAGATCGACAGCGTCTCACCCTTGAGATCGACTTTCTTGAGCTCTTCGTAGTTCGCCCAGTTGAAGCGCTTGTCCTCACCCGGCTTGAATTTCAGTTCGGCATGCGCGGGCGCGTTCAGGGCGAGCGTGGCAAACGCGGCACCCAGCAAAAGCATTTTCTTCATCGGTATTCCTCCCAGTGGATCATACACACCGGACGGAACCTCCATTCCGCCCGCCGACGCCGCAGGACTGTGACTCAGTCAGAAAGGAATCGCAACCTTTCGAAGAGTCTTCCAAAGCGCTTTGGCCTTTTTGATCTCGCCATTGAATCGGCCGGAAGTCAAGAGGCAGCCGGGCTAATCGATTTAATCTGACGCGTTTGCGGCCTGAAAAGTGCGCCGCAACATGCTTTTATGGCAGTGCAGCAGCAATTTTTGTTTCAAACACCTCTGAACCACGCTTATGGTCCGCTGTCGAATGGCCCAAGCCCGACGGCACTTGGGTCGATTCAATTTAAAAGCGCTTTGAGGGAGATGGAGAGTTTTCGTGAACCTCAAGCAGCTTGCCCATATGCTGGCACTGTCGCAGACTACGGTAAGCCGCGCGCTGAATGGCTATCCTGAGGTCAACGAGGAAACGCGAAGGCGTGTCATGGACGCCGCCAAGCGCCACGGCTACCGCCCCAATCCCAGCGCGCGCCGGCTGGCGACCGGCAAGACCGGGATGATCGGCTATGTCCTGCCGACCGGTGCATCCGTCGACATCGATCCGCACTTCGTCGAGTTCCTGTCCGGCCTTGGCGATTATGCACGCTCGCACGAGCTCGATCTGGTGCTGTCGCCGGCCGACGCCGACGATCAGGAGACGACCTACCGGCGCATCGTCGCCAACCGCCAGGTCGACGCCGTCTACATCTCCTCACCAAGGCCTGCCGACCGGCGCGTGGCGCTGGTCAACACCCTCGGCATTCCCTTCATCGTCCATGGCCGCAGTGAAGGCTTCGATTTCGACTATGCCTTTACCGACATCGACAATGAGGGCGCCTTCCGCGAGGCGGCGAGGCTGCTGATCCAGCTCGGCCACCGGCGGCTGGCGCTGATCAACGGCGACGACCGCGAGACCTTTGCCATCCATCGCGAGCGCGGTGTGCGCCGGGCGCTCGTGGCGAGCGGGCTGACATTGGCCGAGCGCCACGTCTGCTCCGTTGATATGACCGAGGAGAATGGCTATCGCGCCACCAGGCGTTTGCTGGAAGAGGACGATGCGCCGACGGCGATCGCCTGCTCCAGCCTGATCATGGCGCTGGGCGTCGTGCGTGCGGTGCGCGACCTTGGCCTGAGCATTCCGGGCGACGTGTCGCTGATCGCCCATGACGATGTCTTCCCCTGGCTGAGGCCGGAGAATTTTTCGGTGCCGCTGTCGACGACGCGCTCATCCATCCGCCTCGCCGGCGCCCGCGTCGCCGAGCGGTTGGCGGCACGGATTTCGGGGCTGGAAGAGGGCGCCCGCGGGGAAGTCTGGCCTGTCGACCTGGTGGTCAGGGGATCGGTCGCCGGCGCGCCTGGCTAGGGATCAAACCCAATCGCTCCGAAAGGCTAAGTTCGCCCCCTTGCGGCGTCGCCGGAAGATCGATTGCATGTCGTGGGACAATGGTCTGCCTGCACCTGACCTTGATTTGGCTTTTGGAGGGTGGCAACCAGTAAACCAGAGCCATCAATCAGCCCTCCAGGATGCGCCACTTGCCCAAATTCCCATTCTCCGAAGCGGATCCAATCCAACATCCTGGACCACCGCCGAAGACTTCGGAGGTGGTCATTGTCGGTGGCGGTATCATCGGCGTAACGACAGCTCTTTTTCTTGCCAAGCGGAACATTCCGGTGACGCTGCTGGAAAAAGGACGCGTTGCGGCCGAACAGTCCTCTCGAAATTGGGGATGGATTCGAAAGCAGGGACGAGACGCAGATGAGCTGCCGATCGTTATCGAGGCTTGTCGCCTATGGCGGCAGCTGGCCGAGGAATGCGGCGAAGACATCGGGCTGAACCAGACAGGTGTGACCTACCTGGCGAACTCGGACAAGGACATGACCGGCTTCGAAGAGTTCATGAAGATCGCCGCGATCCATGAGCTCGACACGCGCCTCCTGGACGCGGACGAAACTGCGAAACTCATCAAAGGCATGTCGCGCAAGTTCCAGGGCGCGATGACGACGCCCTCCGACATGCGCGCGGAGCCCTGGCTGGCGGTGCCTGCACTTGCTCGGCTTGCTGTCCGAAATGGCGCCAAAATCGTAGAGAATTGCGCAGCGCGAACTCTCGAAATCTCAGCTGGCAGGATCAGGGGCGTGTGGACCGAGGCGGGACACATCGAGACCCCCAGCGTACTGGTCGCGGGCGGCGCCTGGTCATCCCTGTTCCTGAGAAGACACGGCGTGTCCATCCCCCAACTCAGCGTCAGGGTAACCGTAGCCGCAACGGAACCCATGCCTGAAATCTATGCAGGTGCGGCAGCTGAAGAACACATCGCTTTCAGGCGCAGACAAGATGGCGGATACACGCTCGCCCCGGGAGGCAGTAATTTGCTCTACCTGGGGCCTGACGCATTCCGGCACGCCACCAAGTATCTTCCCGCCTTCATGGCCAATCCGCTCGGAACCCGCTATTTTCCGTTCGCTCCATCGGGTTATCCTGATAGCTGGTCGACGCCGCGCGATTGGGCACCGGATACACAGAGTCCTTTCGAGAGAATGCGGGTACTCAACCCAGCCGCGGAATGCTCCGGTCTGCGTTCGATAGAACGCAATTTCAGACACCTCTTTCCACAGTTCGAAACAGTTCGTCTAAAGGCAGGCTGGGGCGGCATGATTGACGCCATGCCCGACGTCGTCCCCGTCGTGGATCACGTGCGGGCAGTTGGCGGTCTTTTCGTCGCGACGGGAATGAGCGGCCACGGGTTCGGTATCGGACCTGGAATCGGTCGCGTCGTTTCCGACATGATTCAGGGAAACGAGACTGGGCATGACCTCAGCCGCTTCCGACTGTCGCGCTTCCATGATGGAAGCGCCGTTCGGTTAGGTCCGGCCCTGTAAATTTTGGTGCATGTCGCCCAGGATCATTCCGCCGCCGCCTTGATGTCCAGCAGCCCGTAGCCGAAATCATTGTCGCGCCCCTTAGGGCCGAGATCTCTTGCCGTCGCCGCGAGCGCCTTTTCGATGTCGTCGGCCGAGCGATCGGGTGCGGCATGGATGAGATTGGCGATGGCGCCGCTCACGATTGCCGCGGCAAATGAGGTGCCGGTGACCACGTCCGAGCCGGCGCCGCTCGGCGCCACCATCTCGACCCCGGGCGCCGAGATGAAGACATAGGCGCCGCGATTGGCCTGCGGCATCAGCCCGTCCTTGGCATCGGTTGCGGTCACGGCGATGACGCCGTCGAAGGCGGCCGGATAGCCATAGGGCGCCTTCGGCCCGTTATTGCCGGCGGCGGCGACCAGAACCATGCCGAGCGCGCGCGCATTGCGGCAGGCGACGCCGAGCAGATCGTTCTTCGGCCCGACGAAGCTCATGTTGATGATACGCACGTCCTGGTCCGCCGCCCAGTCGAGCGCCGCCAGGATGACGTCCATGGTCGACTTGCCGCCCTCGAAGGCACGGGCGTGGTAGATCCTGGCACCAGGCGCCATACCCTCCAGTGCGCCGACGCCGGCGATCAGGCCATCGATCGACGTGCCGTGATCGCGCTTTTCGATCGGCACGTCCGGCATGGCGTCGAACTGTTCGGCAATGACGCCTGACAGCGCCGGATTGGTGTCGTCGATGCCGGTGTCGATCACCGCGATGCGGACGTTTTCGCCGCTGGCCTGCTTGGCATCGAGCGCAATGCGGTCGAAGGCATAGTTTACGATGCTGGCGGCCTGCTGCAGCGAATACACATGGTTGGGCTCGCGCCGCTGGGTGCGGCCGTCGGCGGCGAGTTGCGCCAGCACGACGCCGACGGGCCGGCCGTCGGGAATCCCAAAACGCACCAGCGTGCTGCCAAGCAGCCGCGACTGGCGCTGCGAGCGCACCTGGAGGCCGAAGGAAGCGGCGATCTGCTGCACCGCCCCGGCATCGCCGTCGACCGTCACCAGCACCTCGTCCGGCACGAAATCGCCGACCACCGCGCGCGGCGGCTGAACGGCGACGAGATCGGTCGGAGAGACGATCGGGCCGCCAGGCGGAGGGCGGGCTTGAGTATCGGCAGGCGGCGCCGCAGGCGCCGGCCGTGGCGTCGGCACCGGTGCCGGAGGCGCTGCCGGATTGGGAAACAGGTCGACGATCAGAGCCGGCAAGAACACCGCGCCGGCCTGCGCTGTATCCGTCGCGCTCTTCGCGTCACCCTTGGCGCAGTCGGCTCCTGACGCATTGGCCTCGTCGCGGCAGTCGATTTTCGTCCGATCGGGCTTCGCGCTGGTCTGCGCCGACGCAGGCACGGCGGCGATTGTCATCGCCGCCGCAAGCATGGCCGCAAATCGAATGACCGCCTCAGCCGCCATCAACCGGTTTCCTTCCCTCGATCACAGTCTCCGTAAAAGGCTGGGCGGCAACAAGGCCGATTTGCCTGGTGTAGTCGGCAGCGGTCGTAGCGGGAATGCCAAGCCGGAAGACGCCGTCGGCGGTCGGCCCACCGATTATCTTCAGCCCGTTGCTGCCGAGGAAGGCGGAAATGTCCGACATCTTCGCATCCGGCTTGAACTTGACCAGGGCGAACGGCATTTTCGCCAGATCGTCTTGCGCGCCGGCAATCTCGAAATCATTGCCCTTGCCGCCGGACCCGACAAATGACTGCACCATGACCAGGGCCAGCAGAACCGCGGCCGCGGCCCAGGCGACGCCGACCGGCACCGCCATGAAGCGGCCCCAGGCCTGCGCCAGCCAGGACGATCCTGCCGGCGCTCGCGCCGGTCCGGCCTCGGCATCGAGCGCCCTGGCGAAGCGGCTCAGCGCATCGGCGGGCGGACGGATCGCTTCGTTGGCGGCCGCAGTGCCGGAGAATTCGGCTTCCGCCTCGCCAAGGGCGGCAAGTGCCGCCGGATCGCTGGCCAGCCATTCCTCGACGGCTTCCAGGTCCGAGCCTTCCAGCGAGCCGTTCAGATAGAACGGCAGCAGCATTTCCATTTCGTCGCGGCGCGACATTTTTTCAGCGGCGCTCATGGCCACCCCCTGTCGTAACCGGCGGCCTTGAGGGCCTCACCGAGTTTCTTGCGGGCGTAAAACATGCGGGTCTTGACGGTCGCGACCGGAATGTCGAGCACCTCGCCGATCTCGCTCACCGACTGTCCATGATAATAGGCAAGATCGATCACCACGCGGTGTTCTTCCGGCAAGGCGTCGACGAAGCGGCGCAAGGCGGCAGCCTTGTCTTCCTTCATGGTGACGACTTCCGGCGTGTCGGCACTGTCGGGCACCGCGGCGGCGGCCTCGTCGTCGATCCAGGCTTCCTTCTTCTTGCGCAGCAAGGACAGCGCCTTGAAACGGGCGATGCCGAGCAGCCATGTCGAGACTTCGGAGCGTCCCTCGAAACCTGGCGCCTGGCGCCATAGCTCGAGGAACACTTCGTTGGCGATGTCGTCAGCCATCATTTCCGATCCCGTCTGGCGCGCCACGAAGCGGTAGACCCGCGCGTGGTGACGCATGAACAGGAGCCGCACGGCGGCACGGTCGCCCTTCGCGACCCGGTCGACAAGCGCGCGATCGGTCTCCGTCGCTGCCGTCATGGCCGGTCGAGCCGCCTGGCTCCTGTCTGCTCTGTCGCTGATCGGCCCAAAAAGGTTCATCCTCCGCCAAGGAATTTTGGGAGGCTAACCGAAGTCATTAGGTGTTGCCAGAGGCAGGATCTTCCCTTCTCCCCTTGTGGGGCGAGCAGCCGGTTCGCGAAGCGAATTCATCGTGCCAGTGGCACGATGAAAGGCCGGCGAACGCCGGGACGCCTTCGCAGGCTCAGGGGGCGTTCGAAGCTCGAAAAGCCAAGCAAATTAGCTTTCGTCCACTACGCGGACCGCTTCTCACCCCAAAAACGGCTTCGCGTTCATCGTCTCCGGCACGGGAACACCCAGCCGGCTCAGCACTGTCGGCGCAAGCTGCAGCTGGTCGAGCAGCGTATCGGCCTGCGGCCCCTCGCCGGGGCCGAAATAATACAGCGCGAAATCCTGCATCTCATCGTCATGGCCGCCATGATGGCCACGGTCGGTCTGGCCATGGTCGGCGGTGACCATCACCTCATAGCCGGCTTCGATCCAGCGTGGCAGGAAGGCGGCCAGCATGCCGTCCATCGCATAGACGGCATGGTCCATCTCGTGGCAGTCGTGGCCGAAGCGGTGGCCCATCGAATCCAGCGTGCAGGTGTGCAGGATGCCGTAGTCGATGCCGTGGCGTTTGGTGAGCATGGTCAGCGTCGCGAACAGGTCGACGTCGCTCGGCGTCATCTGGTTGCGGGCATTGTAACCGGTCATGGTGTGGAAGCGGCCATGCGTGATCGGCCCGCTTGGCTCATCGAATTCCATGTCCTCGACCAGGTCGAACGGATAGGCCCGGAAGAACTCCGACCAGTAGGAATGGGTCACTGCGCCGGTCTTGCCGCCGGCCTTGCTGACTTCGGAGAAGATGTCGGGCTGCGCCACGCGGAACCGGTTCTCGTTGGAGAGGATGCCGTGCACCTGGGGCGAAACCCCGGTATGGATCGAGGCATAGCAGCAAGCCGAGGTCGACGGCAGCACGGAGCGCATCTTCCAGACCCGCGCCTCGCCCGATTGCACCCAGCCTTCGAGATTGCCCATCAGCCGGCGCCAGTTCCTGTAGGGAACGCCGTCAAGGATGATCAGCAACAGTTTTGTCGCGAGCGCCATGGGCGACTCCGGAAGGCTTTGTCGTTGAAGGGTGGTTTCGCGGCTTATGCCACGATTTCCCTAATTCCCCGCACTGGCCATGCGCCGCCCCTTGATCGCCTTTTCCAACCAACCGATCTCCATCTCGGGAACCGAGGAAAGCAGCAGGTCGGTATAGGCGTCGAAAGGCGGGGCCAGCACCTTGCTCTTCGGGCCGTAACGCACCACCTCGCCGCGGTACATCACAGCGATCGAATCGGCGATCGACTTCACCGTGGCCAGGTCATGAGTGATGAAGAGATAGGCGACGTTCTCCTCCTTCTGCAGCTCGAGCAGCAGTTCGAGGATGCCGTGTGCCACCAGCGGATCGAGTGCCGAGGTCACCTCGTCGCAGATGATCAGCTTCGGCTTGGCGGCAAGTGAGCGGGCGATGCAGACGCGCTGTTTCTGGCCGCCGGAAAGCTCGGCCGGATAACGGTCGGAGAAGCCTTTGCCCATCTCGATCTTGTCGAGCAGTTCGGCGACGCGTCTGTCGCGCTCGCGGCCGCGTATGCCGAAATAGAATTCGAGCGGCCGGCCGATGATGGTGCCGACGGTCTGACGCGGGTTCATCGCCACGTCTGCCATCTGATAGATCATCTGTAACTGGCGCAGATCCTCCTTCGGCCGGTTGGCCAGCCGGTTTGCCAGCGGACGCCCGTCGAAGGTGACGGTCCCTTCTTCGGGTGGCAAGAGCCCGGTGATGGCGCGCGCCAGCGTCGACTTGCCGGAACCCGACTCGCCGACGACGGCCAGCGTCTGGCCCGGATAGATGTCGACCGAGACGTTCTTCAGCACCTTGATGTGGCTGCGGCCATAGGCGGCGGTGACGTTCTTCACCGACAGGAACGGCGTCGTGCCGGGCTTCTGTTCGGCATGCTCGATCTCATGCACCGACACCAGCGCGTTGGTGTACTCCTGGCGCGGCTCCTTGATGATCTGCCTTGTGCCGCCCCATTCGACCAGCCGGCCATGGCGCAGCACCATGATTTCGTCGGAAACCTGGGCGACGACGGCGAGGTCATGCGTGATGTAGAGCGCCGCCACATGGGTATCGCGGATGGCGTCCTTGATCGCCGCCAGCACGTCGATCTGGGTCGTCACGTCGAGCGCCGTGGTTGGCTCGTCGAAGACGATCAGGTCCGGCTCCGAGCACAGCGCCATCGCCGTCATCACGCGCTGCAGCTGGCCGCCCGAGACCTGGTGCGGAAAGCGTTCGCCGATGGTTTCGGGGTTCGGCAGGCTGAGCTTCCTGAACAGTGCGACGGCACGCTTTTCAGCCTCGGCGCGCGTCGCGGTGCCGTGCAGCAGCGTGGCTTCGACCACCTGGTCCATCAGTCGGTGCGCCGGGTTGAAGGCCGCTGCGGCCGACTGCGCGACATAGCAGACCTCGCGGCCGCGCAGCTTGCGGAAGCCGTCCTTGCCGCCTTTGAGGATGTCGCGGCCGTTCAGGATGACCTCACCGCCGGTGATGCGCACACCACCGCGTCCATAGCCCATCGACGACAGGCCGATGGTTGACTTGCCGGCGCCGGATTCGCCGATCAGCCCAAGCACCTTGCCCTTCTCGAGCGTCAGCGAGACATCGTGCACCAGCACGATGTTCTTGGGCGGTTCGCCGGGCGGGAAGACAGTCGCCTCGATGCGCAGATTGCGGATGTCGAGCAGCAGGCCTGACTTCGGTTGCCCGGGCTTCGCTTTGCTGTCGGCCATCACCCGCGTCCTCCCTTGAGGCTTGTCGTCCGGTTGAGCACCCAGTCTGCGACCAGGTTGACGGAAATCGCCAGCAGGGCGATCGCCGCCGCCGGGATGAGCGCGGCCGCGATGCCGAAGACGATGCCGTCCTTGTTTTCCTTGACCATACCGCCCCAGTCGGCGTCGGGCGGCTGCACGCCAAGGCCGAGGAATGACAGCGTCGACAGGAACAGCACGGCGTAGATGAAGCGCAGGCCGAGTTCCGAAACCAGCGGCGACAATGCGTTGGGCAGAATTTCGCGGAAGATGATCCAGGCGCTGCCCTCGCCGCGCAGTTTTGCCGCCTCGACATAGTCCATGACGTTGATGTCGACGGCGACCGCGCGCGACAGGCGGTAGACGCGGGTCGAGTCGAGAATGCCCATCACCAGGATCAGCGTCACCAGGTTGGTCGGCAGCACGGAGAGCACGACCAAGCCCATGATCAGCGTCGGAATCGACATCAGCAGATCGACGAGACGCGACAGCAGCGTATCGAACCAGCCGCCGAAGACCGCCGCCGAGAAGCCGAGGATGGCGCCGAGCGAGAACGACAGCGCGGTGGCGAGCACCGCGATGAACAGGGTGATGCGGGCGCCGTAGATCATGCGCGACAGGAGATCGCGGCCGAGATTGTCGGTTCCAAGCAAATGGCTGGCCGACATTGGTTCCCAGACATCGCCGACGATCTCGCCATTGCCGTGCGGTGCGATCCACGGTGCGAAGACCGCCGCCAGCACGAACAATGCCGTCAGCACGATGCCGATTAGCGCGGGGATGGGGATGCGTTTGATATCGAGCATATCCGCCCCCTATTTCGGATGTCTGAGACGCGGATTGGCGACGATAGCCCCTATGTCCGCAATGATGTTCAGGCTGATGTAGACGGCGGCGAAGATCAGGCCGACCGCCTGCACCACCGGCACGTCGCGCTTGGTGACGTGGTCGACCAGATACTGTCCCATGCCCGGATAGACGAAGATCACCTCGACCACGACGACTCCGACGATCAGGTAGGCGAGGTTGAGCATGACGACGTTGATGATCGGCGCGATGGCATTGGGAAAGGCATGCTTGCGGATGACGTTGAAGGCCGACAGGCCTTTCAGTTCCGCCGTCTCGACATAGGCCGACTGCATGACGTTGAGGATCGCCGCACGCGTCATGCGCATCATGTGGGCGAGCACGACCAGCGTCAGCGCCGTCGCCGGCAAGGCGATCGCCTGCATGCGTTCGCCGAAGGGCATGCCGTCATAGACGGTCGAGATGCCGGGGAATATCTGCCATTTCACGGCGAAGAAATAGACGAGCACATAGCCAATGAAGAATTCGGGAAACGACGTCGAGGCAAGCGCCAGTCCGGAGATCAGCTTGTCGACCCAGCCATTGCGGTAGCGCACCGCGATCAGGCCGAGGATGATCGCCAGCGGCACGGCGACGATCGCCGCCCAGAAGGCGAGGAACAGCGTGTTCCACAGCCGGCCCTTGATCGACGTTGCGATATCCTGCCCGCTCGACATGGCCGTACCAAGATCGCCGGTCAGCACGCCGCCCAGCCAATGGAAAAATCTGATATAGGCTGGCTGGTTGAGCCCGAGTTGTTCGCGCAGATTGGCGAGCGACTCCGGTGTCGCCGATTGCCCAAGAATGGCTTGTGCGACGTCGCCGGGCAGGATCTGGGTGCCGGCGAAGATCAGGACCGAAACGGCCAACAAGAGGAGAATGCCCAGCGCAACGCGCTGGGCCACCAGTTTCAAGATGGGTGAGGACATCTCCGCAAGGCCAGGCTCAGGCTTCGAGCCAGCACTTCGCCAGCGCGTAGCCGTTCATCAGCTCCTGATGCGGATCGTCGACCCAGCCGCCGACCTTGGCGCCGGTCGCGTCGATGAACTGGTTGAACATCGGCAGGATCAGGCCGCCCTCGTCGCGTACCAGGACAGCCATGTCGTGGTACATCTGTTTGCGCTTGGTCTCGTCGAGTTCGGCGCGCGCCGCCAGCACCATCTTGTCGAAGTCCGGACGCTTGAAACGCGTGTCGTTCCAGTCGGCGGTCGACAGATAAGCGGTGGAATACATCTGGTCCTGGGTCGAGCGGCCGCCCCAGTAGGAAGCGCAGAAGGGCTGCTTGTTCCAGACCTCGTTCCAATAGCCGTCGCCGGGCTCACGCTTGAGCTCGATCTGGATGCCGGCCTTGGCCGCGCTCTGCTGGAAGAGCTGGGAAGCGTCGACGGCGCCAGGGAAGGCAACGTCCGAGGTGCGCAGCAGCACGGCGCCGTCGTGACCGGACTTCTTGTAGTGGAACTTCGCCTTGTCGGGATCGTACTTGCGCTGCTCGATCTCGGTAAACAGCGGATAGGACGCGTTGATCGGGAAGTCGTTGCCGAGGGAGCCGTAGCCGCGCAGGATCTTGTCCAGCATCTCCTCGCGGTCGATGGCCAGCTTGAGCGCCATGCGCAGGTCGTTGTTGTCGAACGGCGCCGTATTGCAATGCATGATGAACACGTAGTGGCCGGGGCCGGCGTGATTGCGGATGGTGACGCCCGGCAGGCGCTTGATCAGGTCGACGATCTTCGGCTCGACGCGGTTGATCATGTTGACCTGGCCGCCCTGCAGGGCCGCGGTGCGCGCCGTCGCGTCGTTGATGACGATGACCTCGATCTGGTCGGCATGGCCCATCTTGTCGCCTTGCCAGTAATTGGCGAAGCGCTCGGCGCCATGGCGCACGCCAGGCTCGTTGGTCTTGACCACGTAAGGGCCGGCCGAGATGCCGGCGTCTGGCTTGTCCTTGCCGCCGTTCGGCTGCACGATCAGGTGATAGTCGCTAAGCAGGTAGGGAAGGTCGGCGTTCGCCTCCTTCAGCGTCAGCACCACTTCCTTGCCGCTGGCTTTGATGGTTTCGATGCCCTTCATGTAGCCGAGCGCGCCGGACTTCGACTTTTCGTCCGAATGGCGCTCCAGCGTGGCGGCAACGTCTTCGGCGGTCACGGTCTTGCCGTTGTGGAATTCGACGCCGTCACGGATCTTCAGCGTCCACACCTTGGCGTCGTCCGACGAGCCAATCTCCTCGGCGATGCGGTTCTCGAGCTTGCCTTCCGGCGAAAGCTCGACGATCATTTCGCCCCAGCACTTGCCGAAGGCGAACGGCACCTGCGTCATCATCAGCGCCGGATCGAGGCTGTTGGTGGATTCACCGCCGACCAGGCCGGCCTTCAGCGTGCCGCCCTTGACAGGGCCGGCCGCACGAGCCGCACTTGAAAGCAGCGCGTTGGCGAAGGGGGCGGTGACGCCGAGCGCTGCCGCCCGACCGAGAAAATCACGACGGCTCAGTTTGCCCGACGCGACACGCCGGCTAAGAAATTCCAGTTCGTTCGACATTTTGAGTTCCTCACTCTGTTGGTTCGACTCTGCGGTCGTTTTTCTTGTTTCTTGTGAGGAGAATAATGACCGCAAGGGAAAGCGGTAAGCAAGACCGAATGCGACATGCCGTGGCGTAAATCGTACGTCGCAATTGGATCAATGAGATCGGCGCTCAAAGAAGCGCGCGTGGCACCTTCTCCTCGAAATTGCGCTCGAAAACGACCTCCTCGCCCTCATAGGCTTCGATTCTGGCGCTGACGATGAAGTTTTGCGCGTCCGATCGCATTTCTGCCGATGTTTCGGTGCGCACTGACCATCCATTTCGCGACAGGGTCTGCGTCCAGTGCGTCTTTCCCCGGGCTGACAGCGGATCGTCGGGATGGATCGTCCAGGTCTCGCGGGCGATGCTGCCATTGGCCAGGCCATGGGCGAGATCGCGAACCTCGCCGAAATCATCAACGATGGAAAGCGTGACAATTCCGGTCTTCTCGTCGCGATCGACATGGCGCTCGGAATTGGCGGCGCGGACCGTTTCTGTTGCCCAGGGGGTGGCCCCTTCCGGCTCGGCGAACGTTACTTCGTCGCCTGTCGCCAGCGGCCGCAATGGCAGGGCCAATGTCGCGGCCGACAAGATCAGTTGTACCGGCTCCGGCGACGGCCAGATCATCGGCCAATAGGTGTTCGAAACGGCAACACGCAAGCGGTGGCCGGCCGGCACGCGGTAGGCGCATTGATCGAGCACGACGCGTGCCGACACGGTTTTGCCCGGCACCAGTGCTTCCGGAAATTCGTGCGAATTGCGGTGCGTCAGGTTGAGCACGCCATAGGAGATCAACTCCGAGGCGCCGTCGGGATGCACGTCGCAAAGCCGGACCGCGATGTTGGCCTGGCGCCGGTCGGAGGACAGCCGCACCTCGACCTCCGGCGCGCCGACAATGTCGATTGTCTCGCCGAGTTCCGGCTGGTCGAAACACACCGACACCGCATCGTCCGGGCGCTGGTCGCCGGGCAGTTCCGGGCCGAAAGTGAAGGGAAAATACTCGCCGCCGGCCAGGCCGCAGCTTTGCGGAGAGGCAACGATGGCAGGCCTGCTACCATCAGCGATAAGCTCAATCGATTGCGTCTTGATGTTGGACGACGGCCATTGCTGCTCCGCAACCCAGCGGCCCGGCCGCTCGGGATGCCAGCGCGCCGGACGCACGCTGTCCATGACATAGGCGCGGTAGGCGGGGTCGGCCTCGACGCCTGTGTCGATATCCTTCAGCCATCGGTCCCACCAGCGCAACGCCTCCTGCAGGAAGCCGATGGCGGGCTTAGGCCCGGCGTAATGCGGGTATTTGTGGATCCACGGCCCGATGATGCCCTTGACCGGAGCTTCGATGTTGCTGGCCAGATGCGAGACCGTGTTGCGGTAGCCGTCATGCCAGCCGCCGATCGACAGCACCGCAGCCTTGACGGCGGAAAAATCCTCGCAGATCGAGCCGCGCTTCCAGTAGGCGTCTCGGTGCTGGTGCTTCAACCACAGCGGCGCCAGGAAGGACTGGTTCTCCAGCCGGGTCAGCCACAGGTCGCGCCATCTGTTGTCGCCGGCCAAAAGAGGATCCGGCGGCCGCGACGAGTAGGACAGCATGGTCGAGGCCCAGCCGAAATTCTCGATCAAAAGGCAGCCGCCCTTGTAATGGATGTCGTCGGCATAGCGATCGACGGTCGAGCACAGGCTGATCACCGCCTTCAGTGCCGGCGGCTGCTTGGCCGCGACCTGCAGGCAGTTGAAGCCGCCCCAGGAAATGCCCATCATGCCGACATTGCCGTTGCACCAGGGTTGGCTTGCCGCCCAGGCAATAACGTCGCATGCATCCTGCAATTCCTGCTCGGAATACTCGTCGTCCATCAGCCCTTCGGAATCGCCGTTGCCGCGCATGTCGACGCGGATCGAGGCATAGCCGTGGCCGGCGAAATAGGGATGCGTCAGCTGATCGCGAAAGATGGTGCCGTCGCGCTTGCGGTAGGGCAGGTGCTCGAGGATCGCCGGCACCGGATCGTCACCGGCATCATCCGGCATCCACACCCGCGCCGACAGCCGGCAGCCATCCGGCATGACGATTCCCATATCCGGAAATTCGACGACCTTGCGGGGAAATTCGGTGACTGTTTTCATGGCTGCATAACGCCCCGCGACGCGGCGACTTTCAATCGCCATTCGCGACTGGAGCAGCGAAAAATGCGACCTGTGCCGCTACCGCAATTCATCCAGCAGTTCGGGATGTTTTTCCAGCAGCGTCATCAATTGAATGGTCGGGCCACTCGGCTCGATCAGGCCCCTTTCATATTTGTCGAAAGCATTCTCGCCGACTTTGAATAGAGATCCTGCCTCGCGCTGCGACAGATTGAGCTTTGTGCGCATGCGGCGGATGGTTGCCGGGGCCGGCACACCATCGATCTTCTCCTTGAGGGCGCGGAGCGCGGCGTCGACGGCAGCCATGTCATCTCCGACATGCACACCCTCGTCACCGGATGCTGGATAGTAACCTGGAAGGTCGACAACTATGTTCTCGCCCTTGTACGCTACGGTGAATGGACGCACTTCACGCGTGAGCGTTTCCCCGGTTTCGGGGGAAATCATGGTCCGATTTTCTTCTCTTGTCGCCATGGTCATTTCTCCTTGAACGACATGACCGTGAACTCAGTCACGACATCCGCTTGGAATTTCACGTAGAGGATCAGGTCGCGCACCGGCACGTGATAGACATCCTGCCAGACCCGATGATCCGCAAAGGTCGTCATGGACTTCACGAACATTTTTCGCGTCATGCCGCCGATCACCTCGACCGGCACGGTCGAAGCCAAGGCCGGTGGCATCCCGCAGAGCGGACGTCGTGATCGCCAGCGTATTGACAGACCCGAACGTCGTCTTGATGGCATCAAGATCGTAGGTGGGCCTGCGTTTCTCCATGACCCAATATGCCACCATAAAGGTGGCAATTCAAGAGTGCCCCCGGCAGGCCTGAGAGCTTAATTCATTGGAATGTCGTTCTCATCCTTGTTCGCCTGATAGGCGCCGGACAATTCGTCGTAGCGTGCCGAAATCTTGCCGATGCGCGCCTCCAGCCGCCGGCGCTCGGCCTCGGGCAGCGACCGCACAAGCCTACGGATCGAAAAACTCTTCCAGTAAGCGTTCTCGGCATTATAGCCGCCGGGATCAAGGGTGAAGACCTCTTTCAGGATCTTCAAATCATGCGGGATGGCGAAGCTGTCGCGTGAATCCTCGTGTGAAAAGAGGTAGTAGAAGTTGTCGAAACCGGTCCAGGTGATCGCCGAAAGGCACAGCGAGCATGGCTCGTGCGTGGCGATGAAGATGGCGTCCTTGGTGTCGACGCGCTCGGCCCTGGGCATTTCGTAGAAACGTTTCAGGCAATGCACCTCGCCATGCCAGAGCGGGTTTTCGATCTCGTTGTTGGTCTCGGCCAGCACCAGCGAACGATCATCCTTTCTCAGGATCGCCGCGCCGAACAGCTTGTTGCCATGGGCGACGCCTTCGGCCGTCTTCGGCACGATGTCGTGCTCGATCACATCGAGCAGGCGGTCGATCAGCGAAATGTCGGTCATTACGGGGTCTCCTGCTGCATGTCGTCCGAAAGTGCCCCGGTTTTGGGGCAACGACATGCACAAAAAATCAAGGGAGATGGATCTCGTAGGCGTGCGAGAAATGGAATTCCTCGAGATTGGAGCCATCACCGCCTCGGTCGACGATCAGGAAGTCCTGAGCCTCGCCGAGCGGCGTCAGCACGCCATGCCAGAGATTGCGGGAATAGTTGATGCCCTGTCCGGGTGCGGTGATGAAAGCATGCGGCTCGCCCGGCCCCTCATCCCCATCGTGGCAGACAACGACCAGGAACGGGCGTGGCGACAGCGGAATGAAGGCTTGGCTGCCGAAGGGATGGCGCTCGACCATCGTCAGCTTCAGCGGCAATTCGTAGGGCGTGCCGCGCACCATCGAGATCAGCACGCGGGCGTTCGGCCCGGTTGCTTGCACGGTGGCGAGATCGTGGTAGCGCTCGGCCTTGCCGCCATTTATCGGGTAGTGGTTGTCGCCGCCCATGTCGATGACGTCGCCAAATGGAGCAAAGCTTTCGCGGATCAGCGGCCGCGCGACGATACGGGTCATGGCGCGCGCTTTGCGATGCCGGCGCCGCCGAGCTTGGCGTGCCGGTTGACGTCCTTGTAGAGCAGATAGCGGAATTTGCCTGGACCGCCGGCATAGCAGGCTTGCGGGCAGAAGGCGCGCAGCCACATATAGTCGCCGGCCTCGACCTCGACCCAGTCCTGGTTGAGACGATAGACTGCCTTGCCCTCCAGCACATAGAGCCCGTGCTCCATGACATGGGTCTCGGCGAAGGGAATGACCGCGCCGGGCTCCAGGGTCACAATGGTCATGTGCATGTCATGGCGCAGATCGGTTGGGTCGACGAAACGCGTCGTCGCCCAGCGGCCCTCGGTGCCGGGCATCGGCGTTGGCGCGATCTCCTGTTCGTTGGTGAAGAAGGCTTCGGGCGCATCGAGACCGTCGACCGCCTCATAGGCCTTGCGAATCCAGTGGAAGCGGACTTCGGCCTTGCCTTCGTTGCGAACCGTCCAGCCGCTGGCCGGCGGCAGGAAGGCGAATCCACCGGGCCGCAAGACATGCTTCTTGCCGGCAAGCAAAACCGTCAATTCGCCCTCGACCACGAACAGGGCGCCTTCGGCGCCGGCATCGGGTTCCGGCCGGTCGCTGCCGCCGCCGGGCCCGACCTCGACAATGTACTGCGAGAACGTCTCGGCAAAACCTGATAGCGGTCGCGACAAGATCCAGACGCGGGTCTTGTCCCAGAACGGCAGGGCGCTGGTGACGATGTCCTGCATCACGCCCCTGGGGATGACGGCATAGGCCTCGGTGAAGACGGCGCGGCCGGTCAGCAGCTCGCTTTGGCCGGGGTTGCCGCCATGCGGTGCATAATAGGTTCGCTCGGGCATCCTGATCGTATCCATGGGTTTCAAACCTATTGCGGAAGCATGTCCTTGAGGCGGAGCAGTGCGATGCGCTCGACCTGTTTGCAGGCGGTTTCGAATTCGACGCCGCGGCTGTTGCCGATGCGCGTCTCGAATTCGGCGAGGATCTCCTCCTTCGTCTTGCCCTTCACCGCGATAATGAAGGGGAAGCCGAAGGTGGTGACGTAGGCGGCGTTGAGCTTGGAAAACAGTTCGCGTTCCTTGTCGGTCAGCGCGTCGAGGCCAGCGGAAGCCTGTTCCTTGGTCGATTCCGCCGTCAGCCGTTTGGCCTTGGCCAGCTTGCCGGCAAGGTCGGGGTGGGCGTTGAGCACCGAAAGCCGCTCGGTCTCGCTGGCGGCACGGAAGATGCGGCAGAGCGCATTGTGCAGGCCACCGGCGGAGTCATGCGCCGGCCCCAGTTCCAGTTCATGGGCGCGTTCTGCGATCCAGGGCGAATGCTCGAACACGCCACCGAAGGTGTGGACGAAGGTCTCGAATTCCATCTTGGATGGCCTGAGTGCCGCCGGCTTGTAGGGATGGTTCTCCTGCCAGTGCCTGGCGATATCGATGCGTCGCGCCAGCCAGACCTTGTCATGCGATTTGACATAGTCGACGAAGCGGTTCAGCGCCGCTACCCGCCCCGGACGCCCGACGAGGCGGCAATGCAGGCCGATGTTCATCATGCGCGGCCGGCCGGCCTTGCCTTCCGCGTAGAGCGTGTCGAAACTGTCTTTGAGATAGGCAAAGAACTGGTCGCCCGAATTGAACCCTTGCGGCGTGGCGAAGCGCATGTCGTTGGCATCGAGCGTATAAGGGATGATGAGCTGCGTGCCGCCCGCGTGCTCGAACCAATAAGGCAGTTCGTCGTCATAGGTATCCGACACGTAGTCGAAGCCGCCCTCTTCCGCAACAATTCGCACCGTGTTGATCGATGTGCGGCCCGTGTACCAGCCGGTCGGGCGCTGGCCCGTCACCTCGTAATGCAGTTTGATCGCTGCTTCGAGGTCGCTACGCTCATCCTCGGTGCTATGGTCGCGGTAGTCGATCCATCTCAGACCGTGCGAAGCGATCTCCCAGCCGGCTTCCTGCATGGCCGTGACCTGATCGGGCGAGCGGGCGAGCGCGGTGGCGACGCCGTAGCAGGTGATCGGTACCTCGGCCTCGGTAAACAGCCGCAGCAGCCGCCAGAAGCCGGCGCGGGCGCCATATTCGTAGATGGATTCCATGTTCCAGTGGCGCTGGCCTACCCAGGGCGCAGCGCCGACGATTTCCGACAGGAAGGCCTCGGACGCCTTGTCGCCATGCAGCACGCAGTTTTCGCCGCCTTCCTCGTAGTTGACGACGAACTGCACGGCGACATGCGCACCGCCAGGCCATTTCGGGTCCGGCGGATTGGCTCCGTAGCCGCGCATGTCTCTGATGTAACGCATCGTCCCTCCCGCCGGGCGCCGCCCGAAGCATGATCAGAATATCGAAAGGACTGCTCGCGCATTCCCCCGAAAATTTTTGAAAGTGTTTTTGTCGCACTCCGCTCGACCGGGACTTATGCATCGCCTTTAATTGGCGCACAATTCACTGTTGATACTTGATCGTACCGGGCCAATTCGCTCGTACCGGAAATGGGAGGCGGCCAATGGCAGAAACGTCGAAAGCCGATGGCGGGCGTCTGACGACCCATGTCCTCGACACAGCGACCGGCAAGCCGGCGGCGGGACTGTCGATCGCGCTTTATCACCTCGAGGGCAAGGCGCGGACACATCTGAAGACTGTAGTCACCAATGCCGACGGCCGTTGCGATAAGCCGCTGCTCGTCGGCGCGGAGTTCCGTACCGGCGAATACGAACTGGTCTTCGCGGCCGGTGATTATCTGCGCCAGCAGGGAACGAAATTGCCGAGCCCGGCCTTTCTCGACTTGATACCAATTCGTTTCGGCGTGGCCGAGCCGGTCCACTATCATGTGCCGCTACTCGTCTCGCCTTATGGCTACTCGACCTACAGGGGGAGCTGAGGATGGCCAAGGTCAATATCCGCAACGAGATCCGCTTCATTCTCAATGGCAGGGATATCGTGCTTTCATCAGTGGCGCCCGATGCAACCTTGCTCGACTGGCTGCGGCTCGACCGTTCGCTGCGCGGCACCAAGGAAGGCTGCGCCGAAGGCGATTGTGGGGCCTGCACGGTGCTGGTCGGTAAACTATCCGCTGGCGGATTGGTCTATGAGAGCGTCAATGCCTGCATACGCTTCCTCGGCTCGCTGGATGGCACCCATGTCGTGACCGTCGAGCATTTGCGTGGGTCACCCGGGCAGTTGCACCCGGTGCAGCAGGCGATGGTCGATTTCCACGGTTCGCAATGTGGCTTCTGCACGCCGGGTTTCGTCATGTCACTCTATGGCCTGTGGATGAAATCATCAGATCCGTCGAACGCGGCAATCGAAAAGGCGTTGCAGGGTAACCTATGCCGCTGCACTGGCTACGAGGCGATCATGCGCGCGGCGCACGCCATCTCCAGCTACGGCAAGGTGGCGAAGGACCCGCTGGCAGCGGAGCGCAAGGCGATCACCGCGAGGCTTGAGGCCATGCATGACGGGGCGCGGATCGAGATCGGTTCGGCCAAGACGCGGCTGGTCATTCCGGCCAACGTCGACGATTTCGCCGCCGTTCTGGAAAAGGAACCGGGCGCCACCATCGTTGCCGGCGCGACCGATGTCGGTCTGTGGGTGACCAAACACATGCGCGATATTTCGCCTGTCATTTTCATAGGCAATCTCGACGGGCTTTGCATCATCTCGGAAGACGACGGCGTCATTTCGATCGGCGCCGGCGTGACCTACACCGAGGCGTTCTCGACGCTGGCCAGACGCATCCCTGCGCTGGGGCCGCTATTCGATCGCATCGGTGGCGATCAGGTGCGCAACATGGGCACCATCGGCGGCAACATAGCCAACGGCTCACCGATTGGCGATACGCCCCCGCCCTTGATCGCGCTCGGCGCGCGGCTGACGCTGCGCAAGGGCAACAAGCGGCGCACGATCCCGCTGGAAGCCTTCTTCATTGCCTATGGCAAGCAGGACCGGCAGCCGGGCGAGTTCGTCGAGGCCGTGCAGGTGCCAGTGCCGGCCAAGGGCACAAAATTCGCCGTCCACAAGATCACCAAGCGCCGCGACGAGGACATCACGGCAGCCCTCGGCGCCTTCTTCCTGACGCTGGCCAGGGATGGCACGGTCGCGGATGTGCGCATCGCCTATGGCGGCATGGCGGCGACGCCGAAGCGAGCGTCTTCCGTCGAAAAAGCGCTGCTCGGCAAGCCATGGACCGAACAGACGTTAGAAGCGGCGATGGCCGGATATGCCGAGGATTTCACCCCGTTGACCGACATGCGGGCTTCGGCCGAGTATCGCGCCCTGGCGGCGCGCAACCTCTTGCTGCGCTTCTTCGCCGAGACCAGCGGCACCAGGGAGCCGGTCCAGGTTTCAAGGCACGAGGCGGCATGATGAACAAACACGCCGCGCCCAACCCTAGGGCTGAAAAGATTGCCGGCGGCGTTGCCACCGATCAGCGCCACGATTCCGCGCACAAGCATGTCAGCGGCACCGCCGTCTATATCGACGACATGCCGGAACCGGCCGGCACGCTGCATGGCTGCCTCGGGCTTTCGGCTGCCCCGCATGCCACCATCACCAGCATGGATCTCTCGGCGGTGCGTACGGCGCCCGGCGTTGTCGACGTGCTGACGGCCAAGGACGTGCCGGGCGAGAACGACATTTCGCCGACCGGCCGCCATGACGAGCCAGTGCTGGCCGATGGCAAGGTGCAATTCTACGGCCAGCCGATCTTTTGCGTCATTGCGCAAACCCGCGAGCAGGCGCGTCGTGCGACAAGGCTGGCCAAGGTCGAATACAAGGAATTGCCTTTCGTCACCGACATCGGCGCGCTCGATCCGAAGAAGGACAAGCTCGTCACGCCGCCGCTGACCCTGAAGCGCGGCGATGCCGCTACAGCGATCCGTCAGGCGCCGCGCCGGCTGAAAGGAAAAATGCGCGTCGGCGGCCAGGAGCATTTTTATCTCGAAGGCCATATCGCCATGGCCGTGCCCGGCGAGGACCAGGACGTTACCATCTATTCCTCAACCCAGCATCCGAGCGAAATCCAGCACATGGTCAGCCACGCGCTCGGTGTGCCGAGCAACGCCATTACGGTGGAAATCCGCCGCATGGGTGGTGGTTTCGGCGGCAAGGAGACGCAAGGCAACCAGTTTGCCGCATTGGCCGCGATCGCCGCGAAGAAACACCATCGCGCCGTGAAAATCCGGCCCGACCGCGACGACGACATGATCGCCACCGGCAAGCGTCATGATTTCCTCGTCGACTACGAAGTCGGCTTCGACGACGAGGGCAATATCCTCGGTGTCGACTTCATGTTCGCGGCACGCTGCGGTTTTTCATCGGACCTGTCCGGCCCGGTCACCGATCGCGCGCTGTTCCACTGCGACAACACCTATTTCTGGCCGGCGGTGCATGCGCAATCGGCACCCCTCTACACCAACACCGTGTCGAACACCGCCTTCCGTGGTTTCGGTGGCCCGCAAGGCATGGTCGGCGCCGAGCGCGTCATCGACGAGGTCGCCTTTGCCGTCGGCAAGGATCCGCTCGAGATCCGCAAGAAGAATTTCTACGGCACATCAGACCGCAATATCACGCCCTACCACCAGACCGTCGAGGACAACATCATCCAGCGTATCGTCGCCGAGCTGGAGGAAAGCGCGGGCTATGCGCGGCGGCGTCGCGAAATTTCGGCCTTCAATGCCAATAGCCGTTTCATCAAGCGCGGCCTGGCGTTGACGCCGGTCAAGTTCGGTATTTCGTTTACCGCCACGCATTACAATCAGGCCGGCGCGCTGGTGCATGTTTACACCGATGGTTCGGTGCATCTGAACCATGGCGGCACCGAGATGGGGCAGGGCCTCTACGTCAAGGTGGCGCAGGTGGTGGCGGAAGAGTTCCAGATCGACCTCGACCAGGTGAAGATCACCGCGACGACGACTGGAAAGGTGCCGAACACCTCGGCCACGGCGGCGTCGTCCGGTTCCGACCTCAACGGCATGGCGGCGCGGAATGGCGCTCGCCAGATCAAGGATAGGCTGACCGACTTCGCCGCCGAAAAATATCAGGTGCCGCGCGACCAGGTGCTGTTCCTGCCCAACCGGGTGCGCGTCGGCAACCAGGAGATCGCCTTCGCCGACCTCGTCAAGCAGGCCTATATGGCGCGCATCCAGCTTTCGGCGGCGGGGTTCTACAAGACGCCGAAAATCCACTGGAACCGCGACAAGGGCGAGGGCCGCCCCTTTTACTACTTCGCCTATGGCGCCTCGTGCTCGGAGGTCTCGGTCGACACGCTGACCGGTGAATACGTGGTCGAGCGCACCGATATTCTGCATGATTGTGGCCGGTCGCTGAACCGGGCCATCGACATCGGCCAGATCGAGGGCGGGTTCATCCAGGGCATGGGCTGGCTGACGACGGAAGAACTGTGGTGGGACGATAAAGGCCGGCTGCGCACCCATGCGCCGTCGACCTACAAGATTCCGCTCGCCTCCGATCGGCCGAAGATTTTCAACGTCACCCTGGCCGACTGGCCGGAAGCGGGTGAGCCGACCATCCACCGCTCCAAGGCGGTCGGCGAGCCGCCGTTCCCGCTCGGCATGTCGGTGCTGCACGCCCTGTCGGATGCGGTGGCGAGCGTCGCCGACAACAGGATCTGTCCCCGTCTCGACGCGCCGGCAACGCCGGAGCGGGTTCTGATGGCGATCGAGCGGCTGAAGACCGAGGCGAAGGCCTGATTCTGGCGCCAGGGTCGGCAATGCGTGCAATTCAGGCCGAAAAACCCTATGTTTCCCGCACGGGAACACGAATGATGAATTCGAAAGTGCAAAGCCTCAAAGACTTCCTTGCTGGTCAAGGCCGCATCGCTTTGGTCGAGGTCGCCGGCACGAAAGGGTCGACGCCACGCGAGAAGGGCGCCCTCATGCTCGTCTCGCAATCGGCAATCCTGGGCACGATCGGCGGCGGTCAGCTCGAATACATGGCGATCGACAAGGCCCGGCAGATGCTTTTCTCCCCCCTTGAGGGGGGCGAGGAGCGATCGGCCAAAGGCCGAGAAAAAGCCAATGATTTGGCTTTTTCAGCAACGAGCGCCCGGAGCCATGGCGAAGGGCAGGCTGCGAAGCGGCCAGGGGGGGTCGGCAGAGGCAGCGCGCGACCTAAGACAATGTCGAGCACTGCCGCGGCGACCCCACCCGACGGCTTCGCCGCCACCCTCCCCTCAAGGGGGAGGGATATTCGCGCCACTCTCGACGTCCCGCTCGGCCCTGAAATCGGCCAATGCTGCGGCGGGCGCGTCGAAGTGCTGATCCGACTGGTGGATGAGGCGCTCGCCGCCGAATTGGTCGCGGCTGCCGAAGCCGAGGAGGCACAGCTGCCGCATGTCTATATCTTCGGCGGCGGTCATGTCGGCCAGGCGCTGGCGTCAGCGATCGCACTCCTCCCCGTGCACGGCGTCGTCATCGAGACGCGGGCCGAAGCGTTGGAAGGCATGCCGGAAACCGTGGAGACCCGGCTGACAGCCATGCCGGAAGCGATCGTGCGCGATGCTCCGGCTGGCACCGCCTTCGCCATCCTCACTCACGACCACGCGCTGGATTTCCTGATCGTGGCCGAAGCGCTGAAACGCGGCGACGCCGCCTATGTCGGCATGATCGGGTCGAAGACCAAGAAAGCGACATTCAAGAACTGGTTCCTGAAATCGGCGGACGGCAGCGAAGCCGAGTTTGCCCACCTCATCTCACCGATCGGTGGCGACGCCGTCAAGGACAAGCGCCCCCAAGTCATTGCGGCGCTTGCGGCGGCCGAGATCATGACGGCGCTGGTTGTTCGCGGCGCAGCATCAAAGGTCGGCCATCAGGTCCCGCATGACAAGGTGATGGTCGGCTAAGCTTGCGCCTCAATGGATCTCATGCCGGCCGTTTCAAACCCAGATGCTCGCGCAGTGTGCGGCCCTCGTAGTCCTTGCGGAACAGGCCGCGCCGCTGCAGTTCCGGCACAACGAGCGTCGCAAAGGCATCAAGTTCGCCGGGGAAATACGAGGGCATGACGTTGAAGCCGTCGGCCGCACCGCCCTCGAACCGTGCCTGCAACTCGTCGGCGACTTGTGCCGCCGTGCCGACGATGCGCCAATGGCCGCGCGCGCCGGCAAAATGTCGCGCCAGCTGGCGGATGGAGAGGCCGTCGCGGCGCGACTGCTCGACGATCAGCGCTTGCCGGCTTTTCATCCCCTCGCTCTCCGGCAATTCCGGCAGCGGCCCGTCGATCGGATAGCGCCACAGGTCGGAGATGCTGAGATAACTGGACAGCAGTGCAACGCCGACATCGTCAGGGATCAGCTCTTGCAATTCCTCGTATTTTTCACGGGCCTCCGCCTCGGTTTCCGCCACCACCGGCGCGACGCCCGGCATAATCTTGATATCGTCCGGCTCACGCCCATAGGTCGCCAGACGCCCCTTGAGATCATCATAGAAGGCCTTGGCCTCCTCGAAAGTCTGCGCCGCGGTGAACACCACGTCGGCGGTGCGGGCGGCGAGGTCGCGGCCGACATCCGAAGCGCCAGCCTGAACCAGCACCGGCGCGCCCTGCGGCGAACGCGGCAGGTCGAGCGGATCCCGTACCGAAAAGCTCTGGCCGTCATGACCGGAAGCCCCATCAAGCTTGCCGTGCCAAAGCCCAGCAACGACCTCGGCGAATTCACGCGCCCGCTCGTAGCGGTCCGCATGCGGACGCAAGCCGGTCGACCCGAAATTGGCGGCTTCTATGGGACTGGCCGAGGTGACCAGGTTCCAGCCGGCCCGGCCGCCGCTCAGATGGTCGAGCGACAGGAAGGTCCGCGCCAGCCCATAAGGCTCGTTGTAGCTTGTCGACGCCGTCGAAACGAGGCCAATGCGGCTGGTCTGGACGGCGAGCGCCGACAGCAGGCTGATCGGCTCGAAGCCGATCGAGCGCGACGTCTGGCTGGCGATGCCGACATCGGCTTCGCGCAGACCGGCAGCATCCTCACAGAAGATCATGTCGAATTTCGCCGCTTCCGCAGTGCGCGCCAGCTGGATGTAATGGTCGATGTCGATGCCCGCCGTGACATGCGCTTTTGGATGGCGCCAGGCGGCGATGTGATGACCTGTCGCCCACAGGAAGGCACCGAGCTTCATCTGGCGGGCGGTCATTGGTTGCCTCCGCCGGCAAGTCCGAGATGAGAGCGCAAGGTTATCCCGCGATAGCTCTCCCGAAACAGGCCGCGCCGTCGCAGCTCCGGCAAAACCAGATCGACGAAATCGTCGAGTGCTGACAGTTGTGCCGGCATCTGGATGTTGAACCCATCGCAGCTTTTCGCCCGGAATCTTTTTTCCAGGTTGTCGACGAGGGTCGGCCTGGCGGTACCATCGGTAACGAGCGAGATATTCGTCAGAAGCCTCACAGCATCAGGGTCGTGTCCGCAGACGACAACGCGGCGCTTCAGATCCTCATAACGTGCTTTGGTGCCATCGATCGGTCCGTCGTGCAGCAGGACGACATCGGCGGTGCGGGCGGCAATATCCAGGTCGGCTTCCGACAGATCCGACACGACAAGCACCGGCGTGTCCTGCGGCGAGCGCGCGACATTCAACGGTCCGCGCACGGAGAAGAACTCGCCCTCGTGGTCGAGAAAGTGCATCTTTTCGGGGTCGTGGAAGCGGCCTCCGGTTTGGTCGAATAGCAGCGCATCCGCATCCCAGCCCTGCCACAAGCCTTGGACGATGCTGATATACTCCTGCGTGCGGCGACGAAAATCGTCAGGCGAAAATCCTTCGGGCCGGCTGAAATTGGCCGCCTCACGTGGCGCCTGTGCCATGGTCGCGTTCCAGCCGGCGCGGCCATGGCTGATGATGTCGAGCGAAGCAAAACGGCGCGCCAGATTGTAGGGTTGGTGGGCAATTGTCGAGGCAGCGGCAACGAGGCCGATGCTGCTGGTGACCGTCGCCAGTGCAGCCAGCAACGTCGTTGCTTCGAAGCGCATCTGCCCGTTTGCCGCATCGTCGCCCGAAGCAGGCGCGGTATCGGCGAGCACCACCATGTCCAACTCGGCTGCTTCTGCCTTTTGCACGAAATCAGCCAGATGGTTGAATTCCGGCTCAGGCCCGGAACCGGGGGTTCCCGGAAACAGCGAAACAGCAAGATGCATTCTGGCGTTGTCGCCCATCGATGGTTCCTGCGAGACGAGATGGGGCTGGAACTATGTTCGCCGCCCGCAGCGAAGGCAACCGCTGGCGCTAGGCCAACTGCAACTCACTTGCCGGCCAGCAATTAGTTTCCGGCCAGGTCTTGGGGGGCGGACATTTGGACAGGCCGTACGTGCTTGCTTTGGCAGATCACACATCTCTACGATTAGCCGAAACATCAATGAGTTCGTCATCCTATGGCGGAGCAAGGAGCGAAGCGACGCGGCGCAGACCATAGGATCCATGCCGCGACCTCCGAGCGGTACCTGCGGTGCAGAATTCTGCTCCGCTGCGCCATTCGGCGAAGATCGCGGCATGGGATCCCAGGGTCTCCGCGACGGAGCTTCGCTCCTGCTCCGCCCAGGGATGACGAGGTTGGGAGGCTTTCGGCCAATCTCGAACGTCGGCGTCAAGGATCGACCGGTGCCACAGGCAATCCTCACTTCCCCGCAAGCAGATCGTTGATCAGCCGCTGGCAGCGCTCGGCCATGAAGTCGAGCAGCAGCCGCACTTTTGGATCTTGCAGCTTCTTGTGCGGATAGACGGCGGCGAACTGCACCGGCGTCGGTGGCGTGTTGGCCAGGATCACCTTCAGTCGCCGGTCGCGGATGAACGGCTCGACCTCGAAGCGCGGCTTGTTGATGATGCCGCGTCCAGATAGCGCCCAGCCGGTCAGCACGTCGCCGTCATCGGTGTCGTAGGGCCCGTGCACTTCGAATTTCTGCGGGCCTGTCGGGGTCTGCAGCGTCCATACATATTCGCGCGCGCCGGAGTAGCGCAGCATCAGGCAGTCGTGCTTCTTGCCGATCAGCTCTTGCGGCTCCAACGGTTCGCCGCGCGCCTCCAGATATTTCGGAGCAGCCACCAGCACGCGCTCGCATTCCATGATGCCGCGCATCCTGAGGCTGGAATCCTCGATGATGCCGAGCCGGAAGGCGACGTCGATGCCTTCCTTCATGATGTCGACATTGTGGTCCGAGAGCCTGAGCCGCACCTCGATATCAGGATACTTGTCGTGAAAATCCGGAATGCCCGAAGCCACCAGCCGGCGCCCGAGGCCCAAGGGTGCCGTGACGCGAATGGTGCCGCGCGGCTGGCCGGAAAGCGCCGATACGGCGGCTTCCGCCTCGGTGATTGCCTCCAGCACCTGCTTGGCGCCCCCGTAAAAAACCGTGCCATGCTCGGTCGGCATCAACTGCCGCGTGGTGCGGTTGAACAGCCGCACGCCCAGGTGCTTCTCCAGCTCCTTGATGCGGTTGGAGGCGACCGCCGGCGAAATGCGCATGTCGCGCCCGGCCGCCGACAGGTTGCCGAGCTCGACGACGCGGACGAAGACGGAGATGTTGTCGAGATAGGCCATGCGGAGCACCTTCGCCGGTTTGCAGCGATAAGCCTAGTATTTTCCATTTTTTTTTGAAAGTCATCGTGCACCTCGCCCCTTTCCGTTTGCGCTCCAGCCCGTAAAGTCACCCAATCGGCAGGGACGACTTCAATGATGGATTTCGCGATTTTCTGGGACTGGCTGAGCTTCGCCGTGCGCTGGCTGCATGTCATCACCGGCATCGCCTGGATCGGCTCGTCCTTCTACTTCGTCGCGCTCGATCTCGGCCTGCGCCAGCGCCCGGGCATGCCTGTCGGCGCCTTCGGCGAGGAATGGCAGGTGCATGGCGGCGGTTTCTACCACATCCAGAAATATCTGGTGGCGCCGGCCGAAATGCCGGAACACCTGACCTGGTTCAAATGGGAATCCTACGCCACCTGGCTGTCCGGCTTCGCTATGCTGTGTGTCGTCTATTACGCCGGAGCCGATCTGTTCCTGATCGATCCCAACGTGCTGCCCATGTCGGTGCCGGTCGGCATCTTGCTATCGCTGGCAACGATCGGCGTCGGCTGGGTGGTCTATGATCTGCTGTGCCGCTCACCGCTTGGCAAGAGCGACACCGGGCTGATGTTGGTACTCTACTGCGTGCTGGTGTTCATCGCCTGGGGGCTGACCCATTTGTTCACCGGCCGCGCCGCCTTCCTGCATCTGGGCGCCATCACCGCGACGATCATGTCGGCCAACGTCTTCATGGTCATCATCCCCAACCAGAAGATCGTCGTCGCCGACCTCATCGCGGGGCGCAAGCCCGACCCGAAATACGGCAAGATCGCCAAGCAGCGCTCCCTGCACAACAACTATTTGACGCTGCCGGTGCTGTTTCTGATGCTGTCGAACCATTATCCCCTGGCGTTCGGCACTGAGTTCAACTGGGTCATCGCCTCGCTGGTGTTCATCATCGGCGTCTTGATCCGGCACTATTTCAACAGCGTCCACGCGCGCAAGGGCAACCCGCATTGGACCTGGCTGGGTGCCCTCGTCTTGTTCATCATCATCATCTGGCTATCGACCGCGCCGAAGGTGCTGACCGGCGAACCCCGGGAATCGGCGGCGGCGCAAATCTATGTCGCTTCAGCGCATTTCCCGGCCGTGCGCGACACCGTGCTCGGCCGCTGCTCGATGTGCCATGCGGCGGAGCCGGTCTATGAGGGCATCTACCATGCGCCCAAGGGCGTGATGCTCGACACGGATGCGGATATCGCCAACCACGCCCGCGAGATCTATCTGCAGGCCGGCCGCAGCCACGCCATGCCGCCCGCCAACGTCTCGCAGATCACCGACAAGGAACGGGCGCTGCTGGTGGCCTGGTTCGAAGGCGCAGGGAAATAGCATGATTTCGACACTTCTGCGCGGCCGCACGCTGTCTTTTCTGCGCTGGCCGCAAATCATCGACGACCACTCGGCCTGGCGCTACGAGGACGATGGCGGCTTGCTGATCCGCGGCGGCAGGATCGTTGCCTCTGGTGCCTATGCCGAGGTTGAAAAGCAGGCAGGCGAAGCGGCAAAAAAAATCGACCACCGGCCGCATCTGCTGCTGCCTGGATTCATCGATGCGCATGCGCATTTCCCGCAGATGCAGATCATCGCTTCCTATGGCGCAGAACTGCTCGACTGGCTGAACACTTACACTTTTCCGGAAGAAACGAAGTTCGCCAACGCCCAGCACGGCCGCCGCATCGCGCGGCTGTTCCTCGACGAAATGGTGCGCCACGGCACCACCACGGTCGCCGCCTACTGCTCGGTGCACAAGGCTTCGGCCGAAGCCTTCTTTGCGGAGTCGCATGACCGCAACATGCTCAACATCGCCGGCAAGGTGATGATGGACCGCAACGCCCCCGACGGCGTCCTCGACACGCCGCAATCCGGCTACGACGACACAAAGGCGCTGATCGCCGAGTGGCATGGAAAGGGGCGGCAGCTCTATGCCATCACCCCACGCTTCGCCATCACCTCGTCGCCAGAGCAGATGGAAATGGCCGGCGCGCTGTGCCGGGAATACCCCGACCTGCACATGCAGACGCATCTGTCGGAAAATCATGCCGAGATCGCCTTCACGAAAGAACTCTATCCCTGGTCGCGCGACTACACTGACGTCTACGAGCATTATGGGCTGTTGGGGAAAAAGAGCCTGTTCGGCCATTGCATCCATTTGTCGGAACGCGAAGCGGATGCGCTTTCGGACTCGGGCTCGGTGGCGGTGTTCTGTCCGACCTCGAACCTGTTCCTTGGCTCCGGCCTGTTCGATTATCAGCGCTTTCGCCGCCGCGACAAGCCGATCCGCATCGCCGCCGCCACCGATGTCGGCGGCGGCACCAACTACTCCATGCTGCGCACCATGGACGAGGGCTACAAGGTAATCGCGCTGAATGGCGAGAAGCTCAATCCGTTCCAGTCCTTCTGGCAGCTGACGCGCGGCAATGCCGAGGCGCTGTCGGTGGCGGAAAAGATCGGCACGCTGGACGCAGGCACCGATGCCGACATCGTCGTGCTGGATGCCAGGGCGACGCCGGCGATGCGGCTCAGGATGGAAACGGTCGAGACGCTGGCGCAGGAATTGTTTCTCTTGCAGACGCTGGGCGATGACCGCACTGTCCGCGAGGTTTATGTCGCTGGGCGGCCTGCCAAGAGCGACATGCCAATTTAGAACGCTCCAGCGTGTTGCTTGCTTGACCCGGCGGCAGCCATCGGTCAAAGCGTGCGGCGAAGTTGACAGGGGAACGACATGGCCGTTGCTGACGACATCGCTCTGATCAAGAGACAGGAAGAGACCCTTGTCTTCGCGGCCTTCGACGAGGCCGTTGCGTTCAAGATAGGCTCGGCCATCCGCAACCGGGCTTTGGCCGAGAACCTGCCCGTTATTGTCGAGATCAGGACCTTCGACCGGCCGCTGTTCTACGTCGCGATGCCCGGCTCGAACGCGTCCAATCCCGATTGGGCGCGTCGCAAGATCAATGTCGTCAGGCGATTCCTGAAAAGCACCTACCGCATGGTGCTGGAACAGCAGCGTCCTGATCGCACCTTCAAGATCGGTGAGGGCCTCGACATTTCGGACTACGTGCTGGCCGGCGGTGGTTTTCCGGTGACCGTCAAGGGCGCCGGCGTCATCGGCGTAATCGCCGTCTCAGGACTGCCGGAGCGCCAGGATCACGGCGTGGTGGTCGATGCGCTATGCGATCATTTGGGCGTCGACAAGCGCGGGCTGGCATTGCCTCGGGAAGCCGAATGACCGTGCTCGACCCCAAATCCTTCCTCGTCTCCATCTTCAACGCTGCCGTCGCCGCCGCCGATCCGGAACGAACCATCCGGGATCATTTGCCGGCGAAGCCGAAGGGCCGCACTATCGTCATTGGCGCGGGAAAAGGTTCGGCGCAGATGGCGGCGGCGTTCGAGAAGGTGTGGGACGGCCCCATCGAAGGGCTGGTCGTCACCCGCTACGGCTATGGCGCGACCTGCGAGCGCATCGAGATCATCGAGGCGGCGCATCCGGTGCCGGACGCTGCCGGGCTCGAAGCCTCGCAGCGTCTGCTCGCCAAGGTCCAGGGGTTGACGGCGGACGATCTGGTCGTGGCGCTGATTTCGGGTGGCGGCTCGGCGCTGTTGCCATCGCCGGCCGGCAGCCTGACGCTGGCCGACGAGATCGCCGTCAACGAGGCGCTGCTCGCCTCGGGCGCGCCGATCGTGGCGATGAACACCATCCGCAAGCACCTTTCCACCATCAAGGGCGGCAGGCTGGCGGCCGCCGCCTGGCCGGCCAAGGTGGTGTCGCTGGTCGTCTCCGACATCCCTGGTGACAATCCGGCGCTGGTCGCCTCCGGCCCGACGGTGCCGGATACCGGCAGCCGCGAAGATGCGCTGGCCTCGATATCGGCCTACGGCATGAAACTGCCGGCCGCTGTCATGGCGCATATCAACGCGCCGGCGGCCGATGCGCCAAGCCCGGACGACAAGCGCTTTTCGCGCAATGAGGTGCATTTGATTGCCTCCGCCGGCGTGTCTCTGGAAGCCGCGGCGGCGGAGGCGAAACGACAGGGCGTCGAAGCTGTCATCCTCTCCGATGCCATTGAAGGCGAAGCACGCGAGGTCGGTGGCGTCCATGCGGCCATCGCGCGCGAAGTGGCGACGCGCAACCGGCCATTTTCCAAGCCGGTGCTGATCCTGTCCGGGGGTGAAACAACCGTAACGCTTCGCGCCAAGGGCAAGGGCGGCCGCAACTCGGAATTCCTGCTCGCCTTCGCCATCGGCATCAACGGCGTCGACGGTATCCACGCACTGGCCGCCGACACCGACGGCATAGACGGTTCGGAAAACAATGCCGGCGCCTTCGCCGACGGCTCGACCGTATCACGCATGCGTGCAGCCGGCGTCGATGCCAAGGCCATGCTGGCCGGAAACAACGCCTGGACGGCGTTCAACGCCGTTGGCGATCTCTTCGTGCCCGGCCCGACCGGCACGAATGTCAACGATCTCAGGGCCATCCTCATCCGTTAGCCGAATAGAGCGTGTGGACGATAGATCACGCCGCCATCAGTCGTTTCACCTTTCTCATATCCCGCAGGAAGCGCTCGCGTTCGGCTTCCTTGTCCGCGGGCTCACGGATGCGCAGGATGAAAGAGGGATGGATGGTGACAAAGACGCGTAAACCGTCCTCGCGCTCGATCACCTGTCCGCGCATCTTCATCACCGGGGTCGCCTTGCCCAGCAGCGATTGTGCCGCCGTAGCGCCAAGCGCCACGGCGAGGTCCGGCCTGATCAATTCGAATTCCTTGTCGATCCACCAGCGGCAGGCCTGAATCTCGCCGGCATTCGGCTTGGAATGGATACGCCGCTTGCCGCGTGGCTCGAACTTGAAATGCTTGACCGCGTTGGTGACATAGACCTTTTGCCGGTCGATCCCGGCGTCATCCAGTATGATATCGAAGACCTTGCCCGCCGGGCCGACGAACGGTTTGCCCGTGAGATCTTCCTGATCGCCCGGCTGTTCGCCGACGAAGACCACTCTGGCGTCATCCGGCCCTTCGCCGAACACCGTCTGTGTCGCCTCCCGCCAAAGCGGGCAGCGGCGGCAACCCTTCGCCGCCTCGCGCAGTTCCGTGATCGAGGTGGCATCGTCCAGCATCGGCTCGGCGTGCGCCACGGAAACGCGCCGGGCCGGCATCTTCGCCTCACGCGGAAGGCCTATGGTCGCCATCACTTTGCCTTTCCATTTCGATATTGAAAATGGACAAGGCCAAGGATGGTTCCTTCCTCACACCTCGTGCAGATAGAGGTGGTAGTCCAGTTCGCTGACCGTGCGTGCTACACGCAGATATTCGGACTGCTTGATCGCCACGAAGGTCCGGTGCAGGTCTTCGCCGAGCGCGCTCTTCAAGAAGCTGGATGCTCGCGCGGCTTCGATCGCGGCGCGCCAGTCGACCGGCATCGTCGTGCGCGTGACTGCCGCCTCGTAGCCATTCCCAGTCGTTTCGGGACCGGGATCGAGACCTTCGTCGAGACCCTTGATGATGCCGGCGAGCACGGTTGCGGCGATCAGATAGGGGTTTGCATCGACGCCGGACGGGCGGTGCTCGATGCGCCGGTTTTTGGCGTCGCCAGCCGGCACGCGCAGCGCTACCGAGCGGTTGTTGACGCCCCAGGTCGGCGCCACCGGTGCATAGGATTGCGAGACGAAGCGCCGCCATGAATTGGCGTGCGGCGCAAACACCAGCATCGATTCCGCCATCGTCTGGATCAGGCCGCCAAGCCCCTGCAGCAACGGCAGCGACCAGCTCTCGCCGCCGGATTCGGCAAAAACGTTCCGGCCGGCCTTGTCCTGCAGCGAGACATGGAAATGCATGCCGGAGCCGGCATATTTCTCGATCGGCTTGGCCATGAAACAGGCGGTGACGCCGTGGCGGCGCGCCTGCGCCCGCACCAGCCGCTTCAGCATGACCAGGTCGTCGGCCGCCCGCATCACGTCCTTGCGGTAGTTCAGCGTCAACTCGTACTGGCCGGGCGCATATTCGGAGATGACCGTCTCGGCCGGAATGCCTTGTGCCTTGGCGGCCGCATAGATGTCGGAAAACAGCGGCTCCATGCCGTGCAGATGATCGACGGAATAGACCTCGGTCTTGCCCGAGACGCGGCCGTCGAGCACGGCGCGCGCCGGCTGGACCTTGCCGTCCGCATCGCGTTCGTTGGCAAGGAGAAAAAATTCGAGCTCGAAGGCGCCAGCCGGATAGAGGCCCTTGGCCGCCAGTATCTCGACCTGCCGCGCCAGCGCCAGCCGTGGGTCGGAGGACATCGGCCGGCCGTCGAGCATATACATCGCCATCAGCAACTGGCCGCGCGGTGGGTTCGTGCCGTAGAGCGGCACCAGCGTGCCGGGGATCGGCCATGCCCTGAGGTCGCCGTCGCCGGTGGTCCAGATCAGGCCGGTCTCGTGCACATCCTCGCCGGTGATGTCGAGGCCGAGGATCGAGATCGGCATGTGGCGGCCGCCCTCAAAGATGCTTTTCAGCTCATGCCGGCGCACGATCTTGCCGCGGCCGACGCCATTGGCGTCGGTCAGCACGATATCGAAGGCTTCGACCTCGGGATGGGCATCGAGAAAGGCTTGCGCCTCGGTGGGCGTCGAGCCCGAAGGTGATGTCATCATAGCATTGGGGTGGTCCATCGCCGCTTGTCTCATGCCGCAAGCTTTGCCGCAACCGCGCCGAAGGCGGTGATCAGCCGGTTGACCTGGGCACCCGACGTAGCCGGCGAGATCAGCATCATGTTGTGGAAGGGTGCGATCAGCACGCCGCGATTGACCAGCGCGACATGGATGGCGGCTTCCAGTTCCGGTGCATGCGCTGTCTCCGCCTCGGCGCCATTGCGCAGCGGACCGGGCGCGTAGATGAACTCGACGCGCGCGCCGACGCGGGAAACATGCCAGGGCAGGCGGTAGCGGTCGATCACGCCGGTCAGCCCGGCATCGAGCCGCCGCGCCCGATGATCCATGCGGTCATAATTTTCCTGCGTCATCACCTCTTCGAGCGTGGCGCGCATCGCCGCGAACTGCAGCGGGTTGGCCGAGAGCGTCGTGCCCATGCCGGAATAGCCCGGCTCCTTGGCCCTGTTGTAGTCGGCGTAGCGCGAGGCGACGTCGGCGCTCATGCCCCACACACTGGCAGGCACACCGCCGGCGATCGGCTTGCCCAGCACGAAGAAGTCCGGGTCGAGACCATACTTCCTCGTGTAGCCGCCTGGGCCGGTCGAGATCGTATGCGTCTCGTCGATCAGAAGCAGCGTGCCGGCCTGGCGCGTCAGTCTGCGCAACGCATCGTGGAAACCGGGATCGGCCAGCACCATGCAGGAATTGGTCAACACCGGTTCGGCGATGACGCAGGCGACATCCTCGTCTTTAAGCGCGGCTTCCAGCGCGGCAACATCGTTGAACTCGATAACCTTGGCCGTACGGGTCAAGTCACGGAATTCGCCCGCCAGCCCCGGCCGGTTGACGGGCTTGCCGTCGATCAGCCGCACCATCGTCTCGTCGACCGAGCCATGATAGCAGCCGTTGAAGACAAGGATTTTCTCCCGACCGGTAACGGCCCGGGCAACGCGCAGCACAAAGCGGTTGGCGTCGGTCGCCGTCGTCGCGATCTGCCAGAACGGCAGGCCGAAACGCTGCTGCAGCAGCGGCCCGATGGCGAGGGCGTCTTCGGAGGGCAGCATATAGGTCAGGCCGCGCCCAGCCTGGCGGCGGATGGCGCGCGCCACCGGCGGCGGCGAATGGCCGAACATCGAGCCGGTGTCGCCAAGGCAGAAATCGTCGAGCCTGTTTCCGTCGATGTCGGTGATCGTCGCACCCTTGGCGCTGTCGACCAGGATCGGAAACGGCGTCGGCCAGTCGTTCATCCAGTGCATCGGCACGCCGCCGAAGAAGCCGGGCAGGCCGTTGCCGACCTTGGCTTGCGACTTGGGCCGCGCCTTGCGGAAGGCAACGCCTTCGGTCTCGCGCAATTCGGCAATGCGGTCGCGGCCGATGCCGCCGATGGCAGTCTTTGACGTGTCGCCGTGCATGAAAACCCCTCTGGTCGATCCCTCTTAGCCAATGAGTGTCCGCAACCGCAATTGGCCGCGCGTCTGTCCTGCATTGGCTCAGCCCTTGGCAGCGGCGCTTGACCGTGCCGCCGAAGTCAGCGCCAATATGAGCGGGAACTAAGGTGGGGGAGCAAATATGCGGACGATCATCTGTGTGGCAACGCTTCTGTCGTCGGCCAGCGCAGCTTTCGCCTCAGGCGGCATCTGGTGCAACGTTGACGATGCGGCTGTGACATTCGACGTCGGCGCCGGCGTCACCAGAGGCATGGGCGGCCCGACCTTCAACTTTCGCGGCGATCTCGAAATCAAGGCGAGGCCAGTTGGCGATCATCTGCGCAAGACGGTGTTCGAGGGTTCCAACCTCACCCAGTACTGGCTTGACGGCAAGGAATTGCGGCTGAACATCTACCGCGAGCATCAGCTCGCGGATACCTACAACTATGTCGA
This sequence comes from Mesorhizobium sp. M0621, assembly GCF_040320745.1. NCBI lineage: Bacteria > Pseudomonadati > Pseudomonadota > Alphaproteobacteria > Hyphomicrobiales > Phyllobacteriaceae > Mesorhizobium > Mesorhizobium sp. M0621. The sequence goes on from NZ_JAMYQF010000005.1 coordinate 145,075, forward strand.
GCTGACGATCCTGACCAAGACCACCGACGAAGGCGTCTATGACGGGCAGTACACGCTCGCCGTCTATGACAAATCCGCTGACACGGACAAGGACGGCAAGACGGTTGAGTTGACGGGCAAGGTGTCGTGCGGGGCTGAGTAAATCCGAAACTACGCCGTGATGTCGATGACGCCGCAGTCGCCTGCGGCACTGCCGAAGGCGACACGGCGTTCTTCCCTGTCCCACATCATCGAGGTTATTGCGCCCTTGCCCGGCCGCCGCAACAGCACTTCCTTGGCGTCTGCAAAGCGCACCGCCATCACCATGCCGTCATCATAGCCGACGGCGACGACATCCTGGCTCGGGTGGCAGGCGACTGCTGTCACCATGGCGTTGCCGCGCGTGCCGAGCTCCAGCGGGGCCTTGCCCATGGGACCATCCTTGCTTGAAAATGGCCAGACGATCGCCGCCGGCGCGCCGGAACTCGCCAGCCATTTGCCCTTCACGCTCCACGACAGGCTTTTGACCTTGCCGGGATAACCGCTCATGCGCATGTGCTTGCCGTCTGCGAGCTTCCAGCCGTGCAATGCGTTTTCCTGCATGGTGGTGACCAGGAAGGCGCCATCGGGCGAGAAGGTGATGCCGGTGTGGGCACCGGCCCATTCGAGCTCCACCGGCTTTCCCTCGGCGGCCGGGAAATGCAGCGTCGCGCCATTGTAGCGGGCAACGCCGAAGCGCATGCCCTTGGGCGAGAAGGCCAGCCCCTCGACCGAACGCGGATGGACGAACTCCCTGGTCTTGCCATCGGCAAAGCGCACGAAGGCGGTCTTGCCTGAGGCATAGGCGATGGCGCCTTGTGGCCCGGCGGCAACGCTGGTGACCCATTTCTTTCCGGCACTGGTCAGTTCGGCGGCCTCGCCGCCCGTTTTCACGGCAAATACCTTGCCATCCTCGCCGCCGGTGATCAGCCGATCGTTGGCCGCATCATGGAAGGCGGCGAGCAGTCCGTCATTGGCCTGGATTGTCTTGTGGCCATGGTCGAGCCGATGGACGGCGCCGTCGGCCATCGCGAAATGCGGCACATCGCCAAGGAAGACGGCGGCGATGCAATGGCCTTCGAGATCAAGCGGGGCGACTGTGGGCATCAGAACCATTCCAATGAAGTTTGTTGCCATCCCCGGGAAGTCGCCAGCGCGGCCAGGTGTGGCGCCAACCTTCTCCCCTTGTGGGAGAAGGTGGATCGGCGCGCAGCGCCGAGACGGTTGACGGGTGCGTGACGGATTGCCGTCACCGCCAAGCTGGAACACCCCTCATCCGACCGAGCTTCGCTCGGCCACCTTCTCCCACAAGGGGAGAAGGACGAAAGGGCAGCGCTAGCGTTATAAGGCTTGGAAATCAAGCCGCCTGGCAGGCGTCAAAACTCTTCTTCAGCCGCTCGGCATCCAGTTCGCGGCCGATGAACACCAGGCGGCTCTCATGTTTCTCGCCGTCCTTCCAGGCGCGCTGGTGGTCGCCCTCGATGATCATGTGCACGCCCTGAATGACATAGCGCTCGTCGTCGCCCTTGAGCGCGATGATGCCCTTCAGCCGCAGGATGTTGGGGCCTTCCATCTGGGTGATCTTCTCGATCCACGGGAAGAATTTCTTCGGGTCCATCTCGCCGCCGCGCAGCGACACCGACTGCACCGTCACGTCATGGATGTCGGAAGCATGCGCGTGATGGTGGTGGTCGTGTCCGTCATGATCATGGTGATCGTGGCCGTCATGGTCATGATGATCGTGATCGTCATGCGCCTCGAGGAAATGCGGATCGTTTTCCAGCGCCCTGGACAGGTCGAAGGCGCCGCGGTCGAGCACTTCGGATAGGGCGACGCCGGCTCGTGTCGTGCGATGGATCTTCGCGGCCGGATTGATGGCTCGGATCGTCGCCTCGACCTTGGCGAGTTCTTCGGGGGTGACGAGGTCGGTCTTGTTGAGCACGACGACGTCGGCGAAGGCAATCTGGTCCTCGGCCTCCCTGGAATCCTTGAGCCGCAGCGGCAGGTGCTTGGCGTCGACCAGCGCCACCACCGCGTCCAGCCTGGTCTTGGAGCGCACATCGTCGTCCATGAAGAAGGTCTGCGCCACCGGCACCGGATCGGCGAGCCCGGTGGTCTCGACGACGATGGCATCGAAGCGGCCGGGCCGGCGCATCAGGCCCTCGACGACACGGATCAGGTCACCGCGCACCGTGCAGCAGACGCAGCCATTGTTCATCTCGTAGATTTCCTCGTCGGATTCCACGATCAAATCATTGTCGATGCCGATTTCGCCGAACTCATTGACGATGACGGCGTAGCGCTTGCCGTGGTTTTCCGACAGGATGCGGTTGAGCAGCGTCGTCTTGCCGGCGCCGAGATAGCCGGTAAGAACGGTTACGGGGATCTGCGTCTGTGCGTCGCTCATGGCTTGCCTCGAACTATCTGGGCCTCGAAAGATACGGCCCTCGAAAAGGGCCGGCTCTCGAAAAAGGGATTGTCGGCTCCATATAGGATGTGTGCCGGACTTTTGCACGGGGCAAACCGATGGGCCAAACCGGCTTGCCGACATTACCGAATTTTGACTGGCGAGAGCCGCTATGACCACCTGGATCAGGACGCGGGAGGCCAATTCGAGAGGTATGATATGTCCGGCAAGCCATCCTCCTCATCGTACAGCCGGCGCCAGGCGCTCGGTTTGATCGCGGTCACCGCCGGCGGTGGTGCCTTCCTGCCTGCCGCCGCAATGGCCCAGTCGTCGGCGACCCAGGCCTCGCCCTATGCCGGACTAGCCCTGTTCGAAATCGGCGCCGGCGTCTGCGCCATTACGCCTGAAGTGACCGAGGGACCGTTCTATTTCGACCCGAAACTCGAACGTGCCGATGTCACCGAAGGCAAGAAGGGCATTGCCCTTGCTGTCCGGCTGCAGGTCGTCGACGCGGCCTGCCGCCCGCTTGCCGGCGCACGTGTCGATATCTGGCATTGCGACGCGCAAGGTGCCTATTCCGGCTATCCGGGGCAAGGTGACGGCAGGGATGTCGACACGTCGGGCCAGACCTTCCTGCGCGGCTGGCAGAAGACCGATGCAAGCGGCATCGTTTCCTTCGCCACCATCTATCCCGGCTGGTATCGCGGCCGCACCACCCATATCCATTTCAAGGTCTTCCCCGACGACAGTTCGGTGATGACCGGCCAATTGTTTTTCCCCGACAGTCTGAGCGAGCAGATCTTCACCACGGTCGCGCCCTACAATGACCGGCCCGGCAAGCGCGACACCTCGAACGCCAGTGACGGCATCGCGAGGCGTGCCGGACCGCAATCGCAGGCCGCACTGCGCGAGGTCGAGGATGCCTATCAGGCGCTGATGATCGTCGCTGTGAAGCCCGGCTGAGCGGCATTTCCTCACGCGCCCTGCCCACGGCCAAAACTCGTTTGTCATCTAACTGAAATAAACATCTGGCATTAGCCACGGCGGACACCACAATGCTTGCCGGCAAAGCTGTTTGAAGCACCGGAATTTTTTTGATCGTCGATTGCCAACCGGCCGGCTGCCTCTATGCTGCCCGCACCGGTACGGCCGAAGAGGGATGACCATGGCCAAGGCGGACAAGACTGCGACAATGAGCCGGCTGCATTCGGCGGCAAGGCTGGCAAGAACCGCGCTGGCGGCACGGCTTCTGGCGCACGGCTTCTATGCCGGCCAGGATCAGATCATGCTGTCGCTCGACCGTGAAGACGGCCAGACGCCTGGCAATCTGGCCGGACGCCTCGGCGTGCGCCCGCCAACCATCACCAAGACCATCAACCGGCTGCAGGCCCAGGGTTTCCTGGAGAAGCGCGCCTCGGAGGCCGATGCCCGCCAAGCGCATATCTTCCTCACCGACACCGGTCGCGACATCATTCACGCCATCGAGAAATCGGTGAAGAAGACCGAAAAACAGGCGCTGAAAGGCCTCGACAAGAAGGACCAGAAGGCGCTGTTCAAGCTGCTCGCCCGCATCGAGGCCAACCTTTCCAATGAGGAACTGGTGCTCCTCGACGACGACGCCGAGACGGACGACTGATCGTCCCAGTTAGTCGGCAGGCGTTCAAGCCGCCGCTGCGGCCGATCCACGGATCAGCGACGACCAGCGTCCCGGCGTCATGCCGAACGCCTTCTTGAATTGCCTGATAAAGTGGCTTTGGTCGCTGAAGCCGGCTTCGACCGCGATCTGCGCCAGTGGCTCGCCGGCGGCGATCATCCGCCGCGCGCTCTGAAGCCGGCGCATCACCAGGAAGCGATGCGGGCTGGTCGAGAAGGCGGCGCGGAAATGCCGTGACAGGGCATAGCGGTCGAGCCCGGTTATCGCTTCCAGTTCGCCCGAACGCACCGGCCGGGTCATATTTTCCGTCAGATAGTCGCGCGCCAGCGCAGCCGCTCGCCACGCCGTCCTGGCCATCGGTTTCGCCGGCTGGCCGGCATGCCTGGTCAAGCTTTGCATCAACTGCACGAGGAAGTCGTCGACGAACAACTCGTCGAGTTCCTGCTCCAGCGGCCCCAGCGCCGAAAGCAGCGTTGCGCAGAACGTGGCGTCCGTCACCACGCCATCCCTGACAAATGGCAGCGACGCGCCGCCAAGGCAGTCGAGCATCAGTGATGGCTCCAGATAGAGCATCCGGTAGCGCAGGCCGTCCTCGGTACCGGCGCCGCCGTCATGCAACTCGTCGGGATGCAGCACGATGATCTGGCCAGGCAGGCTGTGGCGCGCCGCACCGAGATAGCGAAATGTCTGCACTCCGTGCAGCGTCACCCCGATCGAATAAGTGTCGTGGCGATGCAGGTCGAAGGCGCTGCCATGGAAGCGCGCCTCGATGCGCTCCATGCCGGCCGGGTCGGGAGCGGAGATGATGCAGTTTTCCGCCGCATCGACGCACAAACGTCCAAGACCCCTAAAGGCCTGGCTGTCTAGATCGTGCGACATCGTCTCCTTCAGCCTCGCATTGAGGTGCAACTTCGAATGGTCAATGTCTCATGTTCGATACGAAATTTGCAATCATACTGCGGAAAGATCTGCCGGTCTGGCAGAAACTCAACGTCACGGCCTTTCTAACCAGCGGCATCGTCGCGCAGTTTCCGGACATCATCGGCGAGCCCTATCGCGACCGCGCCGGCAATCTCTACAATCCGCTGTCGATCCAGCCGGTCATCGTGCTGTCCGCAGACCAGGCGACGCTGGGTACGATCCACCGGCGTACCCTGGAGCGCGGCCTGACGAGTTCGCTCTATGTCGAGGAGATGTTTTCGACCGGCTTTGACGCGGCCAACCGCGCCGTCTTCGCCGAATTCGCGCCTGAAGACGCCAAGGTGGTCGGCATCGCGTTTCGCGCCGACAAGAAGCTGGTCGACAAGATCACCAAGGGCGCCCGCATGCACGCCTAGCCCTTCAGACACTACGCCTGCCGACGGCTCTTGTTGTGCCAGCCGGCTTTCGGGTCGCGACAGCCGACAATTGGCTTGCCGGCAAGCGACATTTCCCGCAAAGGTGGATTTCAGCCCAGCTCCCACCCGGCCTGCAAGTGAGTGCTCCCCAAAGACATCTAGAAAGCGCGACGCCGCCGGTGGCGATCCTGTGCATGCTTTCCACCTATGTCTTCTTCACCTTCCTCGACACCAGCAGCAAATATCTCGTCCTCGCCGGTGTCTCGGTGCTGATCGTCGCCTGGGTGCGCTTTGCCGTGCATGTCGTGCTGGTCGGCACGCTGCTGCGCGGCTGGCGCCAGCCGGCGCGGTTTCGCCCGGTCAATCTGCCGGCACATGTCCTGCGTGGGCTGTTCCTGTTCGGATCGACCATATTCAACGTCCTGGCGCTCAGATCCCTGCAGCTGGCCGAGACCACCTCGATCTATTTCTTCGGGCCGATGGTGATCACGGCAATGGCCGGTCCGCTGCTTGGCGAGTGGGCGGGCTGGCGGCGCTGGCTGGCGATCCTGGCGGCCTTTGCCGGGGTTCTCATCATCACGCGGCCAGGCGTCGGGGTTTTCGGCATCGGACATCTCTTCGCGCTCGGCTCGATGCTGTCGAACTGCTTCTACGTCATCATGACGCGCCGCATGTCGGCGACCGAGACGTCGGAGAGCCTGATCCTGTTCTCGGCGCTGGCACCGGCGCTGCTGCTGTTGCCCTTGCTGCCGTTTTCGTTTTCGCTGCCGCATGACGGCTGGCACTGGTTGGTGCTGCTCATGCTCGGCGTGTTCGGCGGCGTTGGCCATTGGCTGCTGGTCCAGGCCTACCGGCTGGCGACGACCACGGCGTTGGCGCCCTATCCCTATTCGCAGATGGTGTGGATGATCATTTCCGGCTGGATCGTCTTCAAACAGTTTCCCGACCGCTGGACGCTGGTCGGCGCCGCCATCATCGTCGCCAGCGGCCTCTACATCGTTCACCGCGAGCACCGGCTTCGGCTGCAGAGCCGCGCCGCCTCGGATGTCGAGGCGGAAGCGCTGGCAAAAAAACTTTGATTTGCCCCCGATCGGTGGCATAACGCCGCCTTTAAACAGTTTAGGTTTGCATTCAGGTCGTTCGGGGAGCGCAAGTCGCTGGCACAAAAAATCAAGCTTTCGACGATCGCGGATGCGCTCGGCGTGTCCACGGCCACGGTCTCGCTGGCGCTGCGCGACAGCCCTCTGGTTGCGGGGACCACCCGCGACCGCATCAAGGAACACGCCCGCGCCATCGGCTATATCTACAACCGCCGCGCCGCCAGCTTGCGCACCTCGCGTTCGGGTATTGTCGGTGTCGTCGTCCACGACATCATGAACCCGTTCTTCGCAGAGATACTGCGCTCGATCGAAAGCGAGCTTGACCGCAGCCGGCAGACCTTCATCCTGTCCAACCATTACGATCAGCTCGAAAAGCAGCGCACGTTCATCGACACGCTTTTGCAGCTCGGTGCCGACGGCGTCATCATGTCGCCGGCCATCGGCACACCAGCCTCCGACATCGTGATGGCCGAGGAGAACGGCCTGCCGGCGGTGCTGATCGCGCGCACCGTCGAGGGCGCCGACGTGCCGGTCTTTCGCGGCGACGACTCTTATGGGACAGGCCTCGCCACCAATCATCTGATCTCGCTCGGCCACAAGCGTATCGCCATGGTCGGCGGCACCGACCAGACCTCGACCGGCCGCGACCGCTACCAGGGCTATGTCAATGCGATGGACGCGGCCGGGCTGGAAGTCAGGCCGTCCTGGCGTATCGCCGGCCCGCGCACCAAGCAGGCCGGTTTCGAGGCCGCCGGGCAATTCCTGGCGCTGAAGGACAGACCGACGGCTGCCTGCTGCTGGAACGACCTTGTCGCCATCGGCCTCATGAACGGCATTGCCCGAGCCGGCCTGGTGCCTGGCGTCGACATCTCCGTCACCGGCTATGACGATCTCGAAGAGGCGGCGATCGCTACGCCAGCCCTGACCACCGTCTGGAACGGCCAGCGCGAGGTTGGCCGCCGCGCCGCCAGCGCGTTGCTCGACAAGCTCAACGGGCAGACGGTGCGGCCCTCGCAGGAATTGATCAAGCCGGAACTGCATGTGCGTCAGTCGACCGGCAAGCCGGTGGAGCGTGCATGACCAAGGCCGAACAGTTGCAGACCGTCGCCATTCTGGTGCCGGGCGATTTCAACGATCACGCGAACGACCGCATCGACCACACATTCAGGCGTGTCCCGATCGAACGTGCCGATCCGGCGCTCGTCACCGACGAGATGCGCAGCAACGTGCGTGGCATCGCTTCATTTGCCGGCATCAACGCGGCAATGATGGATGCGCTGCCCAATCTCGAACTCATCGCTTCCTTCGGCGTCGGCTATGATTCGGTCGATGTCGGCCATGCGGCGGCGAAGAACATCATGGTCACCAACACGCCTGACGTGTTGACCGAGGAGGTCGCCGACACCGCGATAGGGCTGCTGATCAACACCATCCGCGACCTGCCGCGTGCCGAAACCTGGCTGCGCGACGGCAACTGGGTGCGCAAGGGCAACTATCCTTTGAGCCGGCTGACCTTGCGCGGACGCAAGGTCGGCATTTTCGGCATGGGCCGCATCGGGCAGGCCATCGCCCGACGTCTGGAGGCTTTTGGCCTGCCGGTTGCCTACCACAACCGGCGCCAGGTCGAAGGCTTGAGTTATCAGTATCATCCGACGCTGAAAGGCCTTGCCGAAGCCGTCGATACGCTGATTTCGGTGGCGCCGGGCGGAGCGTCGACGGAGAAGGCGGTCAATGCCGAAATCCTGTCGGCGCTCGGCGCCAACGGGGTCTTCGTCAACATCGGCCGCGGCAGCACTGTCGATGAGACGGCGCTTGCGGCAGCGCTTGCCAACGGTACCATCGCCTCTGCCGGGCTCGATGTGTTTGCCAACGAACCGAACGTTCCCAAGGCGCTGCTCGACGCGCCGAACACTGTGCTGTTGCCGCATGTCGGCTCGGCCTCGGAGCACACGCGCCGCGCCATGGCGGATCTGTGCGTCGACAATCTGGTGTCCTGGTTCACCGAGCGCCGCCCGCTGACGCCGGTGCCGGAGACGGCGAATGTGAGGGCTAGAAACTGATCGGTGGCCGCCACATTTATTAACGTCAGCTTAACCCTTTGGAATCATTGTTCAACCTGTCCGTGTACGTGGATGAAGAATGATGAAAGCACTTTCCGCATTGATCGCTGCCGCAGCGCTGTTTGGCGGCGTTCAGTTGTTTCATGGCGGCAGCAGTGAAAGTGCCGCCGACAAGGTCGCGCCTTCCAACAGCTACAGGCTGGTCGCCAATGGCGATGAGGCGGCCTGTGCAGTCAGCCGCGGGGCCGAAATTTCGGACGGCCTGTCCCTGCTCACCGTTGCTCCGAAATGCCGCCGTCTCCTGCCGGGTATAGAACAAGCGAAGTTCTGGCATCAGCAAAACGACGGCTCGGTTGCCTTCAGCGCCAATGGCGTCGATCCGATCGTCACGTTCGCGGCTGCCGACGGCGAGGGCTACGAATCCTATGCTCCGGCCACGCCGTTGCTGTCGCTGGCGGCCGCCGGTGATTCGGAATCCGGCGACTGATTATTCCGCTGCGGCTCGCGCTCCGGCTTTCGCCGCCGCGTGCAGCCGCACGGCATCGCCGAAGGCGCGGAAAATCTTCACTGAGTTGCTGTCCGACTTGACCCAGTATTCAGGATGCCATTGCACGCCGACGGCGAAGGCGCGCGAGTCGCGCACCGAAACCGCCTCGACCGTGCCGTCGTTGGCGACAGCCTCGATCTGCAGCTTCGGGCCGAGCCGGTCAATCGCCTGGCGGTGCAACGAATTGACCTTGATGTCGCCGGCACCGAACACGCCGGCCAGGCAGCTGCCTGGCTTGATCGAAATCGTCTGGTGGATGGCGAAGCGTTCGTCCTGCTTGTCGCTCACCGGCGCGCGGTGGTCGAGCGAACCCTCGCGCTCCTGAATCTCGGTGCCCAGCGTGCCGCCCAGCGCCACGTTCATCTCCTGGATGCCGCGGCAGATGGCGAGCAGCGGCACGCCGCGCTCGATCGCCCGGCGGATCAGCGGCAGCGTCGTGGCGTCGCGCGCCGGGTCATAGGGACCGTTGGCTTCGCTGGCATCGCCGCCATAGTGCGAAGGATGCACATTGGATTTCGAGCCGGTGACCATGACGCCGTCGACCGACGACAGAAGTTCGTCGAAGTCGAGCCGGTCGCCGAACGACGGCACCAGCAGCGGGAACACGCCGGCGCCGGTGATCGCCGCTTCCAGATATTGCTGTGGGGCGGCATGCCAGGTGTAGTTGTCGAACTGACGGACGTCGGTCGATATGGCGACGAGCGGCTGATGCATTTTGGCTCTGTTTTCCAGCTGGGCAAGGGATGTACTGCCTCTAAAATAGGCGATCCCTGGGTATTTTTCCATGACAAGTTTCAGCATGTCGCATGGGCCACGAAACGGCCCGTTAGACTATAGTTGCAGGGCAGCTGGGCTTCGCCGTCAAATCGGGCCGGCATGCTGGACTCGACTTCTTGCCTGTGTATTGTTTCGAGCGAACCGATACGGGAATCGAGGATATCCCCGAACGTCGGTCTGTTGATCCAAAAGGGAGGAACTTCATGGATCGTCGTTCATTCATTCGCAAGGCCGGTGTCACCGGCGTCGGTGCCGCAGCGGCGGCGGCCACGCTGGCGGCGCCTGCAATAGCCCAGTCCAATCCCAAGGTGACGTGGCGGCTGGCATCGTCCTTCCCTAAGTCGCTCGACACCATTTATGGCGGCGCCGAGGTGTTCTCGAAGATGCTGTCGGAGGCCACCGACGGCAACTTCCAGATCCAGGTCTTCGCCGCCGGTGAACTCGTGCCAGGCCTGCAGGCCGCCGACGCCACCACGGCCGGCACCGTCGAAGCCTGCCACACGGTGGCATATTATTACTGGGGCAAGGACCCGACATGGGCGCTCGGTGCGGCGGTTCCGTTCTCGCTCAACGCACGCGGTATGAATGCCTGGCACTACCATGGCGGCGGCATCGACCTGTTCAACGAGTTTCTCGCCACGCAGGGCCTTTTCGGCCTGCCTGGCGGCAACACCGGCGTGCAGATGGGCGGCTGGTTCCGCAAGGAAATCAACACGGTGGCCGACCTTTCCGGCCTCAAGATGCGCATCGGCGGTTTTGCCGGCAAGGTAGTGCAGAAGCTCGGCGTCGTGCCGCAGCAGATCGCCGGCGGCGATATCTATCCGGCGCTGGAAAAAGGCACCATCGATGCCGCCGAATGGGTCGGTCCCTATGACGACGAGAAGCTCGGCTTCTACAAGGTCGCGCCTTACTACTACTATCCCGGCTGGTGGGAAGGTGGCCCGACCGTCCACCTGATGTTCAACAAGGCGAAATACGACGAGCTTTCGCCGACTTACAAATCGCTGTTGCGCACCGCTGCACAAGCCGCCGACGCCAACATGCTGCAGAAATACGATTATTTGAACCCTGCGGCGGTCAAGCGACTGGTGGCCGGCGGTGCCAAGCTGCGTCCGTTCAGCCAGGAGATCATGGCCGCCTGTTTCGAAAAGGCCAACGAGGTCTATGCCGAAATGGAAGCCTCCAACGCCCCGTTCAAGAAGATCTGGGAATCGATCAAGGGCTTCCGCAAGGAGCATTATCTCTGGGCGCAGGTGGCCGAATACAATTACGACACCTTCATGATGGTCCAGCAGCGCAACGGCAAGCTGTAGTCCCATCTGAGAGACCTCGGGCTTGCGCCGGCTAAAGTCTGCGCCCCCCTCATCCGCCTGCCTGCACCTTCTCCTCGTACAGCGACGGGGAGAAGTGCCCGGCAGGCGGATGAGGGGCGGCGCAGACGCTTGTAACTAACAATCTGGGGCGGTAGCCACTCAGCCTCCGCCCGGCACCACCAGCACCTTGACCTCGCCGGGCGCTGGCGGATTGGCAATCACCGCAGCCGCGTCCTTGAGCGCCACCTGCCTGGAGATCAGCCTGTCGATCTCGATCGTACCGGAAGCGATGAGTTCGGCGGCGCGGCGATGAGTGTAGGGGTTGAGAAAGGAACCGAGCACCTTCAGTTCCCGGAACAACAGGTCGAAGGGCTCGAACTCCGCTTTCATGCCTTGCGGTGTCACGCCGACGATGACGACCATGCCACCGGCGCGGGCCATGCGCATTGACTGCTCGACGGTCTCTCGCACGCCCGCGCACTCGAAGACGACGTCGACGCCACCTGGCACGAGGCCCGCTGGCCCGGCGATGGCATCGATGACATCCGTGGCGGTCGGATCGACCGTCGCCGTGGCGCCGAGATCTTCGGCGAGCGCGCGGCGCGAGGCTTGCCTGGTCGACAGGATGACGGTCGTGGCTCCCGCCAGTCTTGCCAATTGCACGGTGAGCAGGCCGATCACGCCGCCGCCAAGCACGACCGCCGAGCTGCCTGGTCTGATCGCGGCAAGGTCCACACCGTGCAGGCAACAGCCGAGCGGCTCGCAGAACGCACCGTGCATCGGATCCAGACCCGCAGGCAGGACAAACGCCTGCTTCTGCGGCAAGGCAAGATATTCGGCAAAGCCGCCGTCGCGATGGATGCCGATGGCCCGCAAATTGCTGCACAGGTTGACCCGCCCGGCGTGACAATGCGCGCAACGCCCGCAGGCGATGTTGGGATCGCCGGTGACGCGATCGCCGACGGCAAAGCCCGATACGGATACTCCGATCGCCTCGACGATGCCGGAGAACTCATGGCCGGGCGTCACCGGCGGCGTGCACGGAAATTCGCCGTGAAACAGATGCCGGTCGGTGCCGCAGACGCCGCAGGCTTCGATGCGCACCAGAAGGTCGTCCGGCCCGATGTCAGGCTTGTCGACTTCGCGCAGCGCGATGCTACCCACCGCCTCCAGCCGAACCGCCCTCATCACAGTCGCCATGGCGGTCTCAGTTGAAGCTTGGCGGTTGCGACAGATCGGGCTGCGGTGCTGCCGGTTGGGCCGGCGGCGCGTCGCCGAAGCTCGGCGGTTGCGACAGATCGGGGGCGGCGGGAGCGGCCGGTGCCGTACCACCCGGCTGTGTACCGAGCGGCGACAGGCTGGGGGCCTCCGGTACCTTGTAGTCGATCGTGCCGGGATCCACGACGGTGCCTTTGTAATGCATCACCATTTGCGGGAAAGTGATGGTCAGCCCGATCATGATCACCTGGATGCAGACGAAGGGCACCGCGCCCCAATATATCTGCCCGGTGGTCACCGGCGCGATTTGCTTGCCGGTGAGGCGGTCGAGATAGGGCACTCGGGCGGCGACCGAGCGCAAATAGAACAGCGCGAAGCCGAAAGGCGGATGCATGAAACTGGTCTGCATGTTGACGCCCAGAAGCACGCCGAACCAGATCAGGTCGATCCCGAGCTTGTCGGCGGCCGGCGCCAGCAGCGGCACGATGATGAAGGCGAGCTCGAAGAAATCGAGGAAGAAGGCGAGGAAGAAGACGAGCATATTGACGCCGATCAGGAAGCCGACCTCGCCGCCCGGCAGCGATGTCAGCAGGTGTTCGACCCAGATGTGGCCGTTGACGCCGTAGAAGGTCAGCGAGAACACCCGTGCGCCGATCAGGATGAACAGCACGAAGGACGACAGCCGCGTCGTCGAGGTCAGTGCCTGCTTGACCACGTCCAGTGACAGCCGGCCCTTTGCCGCCGCCATAATCAAGGCGCCGACGGAGCCCATGGCGCCGCCCTCCGTCGGGGTGGCGATGCCGAGGAAGATGGTACCCAGCACCAGGAAGATCAGCGCCAGCGGCGGGATCAGCACGATGATCACCTGCTGCGCGAGCCTCGACATCATGTTGAAGTTCAGGCCTTTGTCGGCAATGGCCACAATGTAGATGAAGAGCACCCCGGCAGTGGCGCCGAGAATGTCGGCATTGTCGCCATGCGCCGGCGCGAGATAACGATACGCCGCGTAGGAAACCGCTGATGTGACCGCCAACGCCACCAGCAAGGACATCACGCCATGGCCGAGCTTGCGGGCCTCGAGCGGCAGCGCCGGCATCGAATTCGGCCGGATGAAGGACATGATCAGGATGTAGGACATATACAGCCCGGTGAGCACGAGGCCCGGGATCAGCGCGCCGGCATACATGTCGCCGACCGAGCGGCCGAGCTGGTCGGCAAGCACGATCAGCACCAGCGAGGGCGGGATGATCTGGGCGAGCGTGCCAGACGCCGCGATGACGCCGGCCGCCACGCGCCGGTCATAGCCGTAACGCAGCATGATCGGCAGCGAGATCAGGCCCATGGCGATGACGGATGCCGCCACCACACCGGTGGTCGCCGCCAGCAGCGCGCCGACGAAGATCACCGCATAGGCGAGACCGCCACGGATCGGCCCGAAGAGCTGGCCGATCGTGTCGAGCAGATCCTCGGCCATGCCCGATCGTTCAAGCACAATGCCCATGAAGGTGAAGAACGGAATGGCCAGCAACGTGTCGTTCGACATTACCCGGCTGCCGTAGAAATTGTCCGGCAGTGCGTGCAAAAGCGGCCAGGCGAGGTTGATCGAGCCACCGGAATAGGGCGAGAGGAGCACGCCGATGAAGAAGAACATCAAGCCGTTCGCGGCCAGCGAAAAGGCGACGGGGTAGCCGATCAGCAGGAAGATGATCAGCGAAGCGAACATGATCGGCGCCATGTTCTGCGCGATGAACTCCATCACGAGCGCACCTCGTCAGCCAGTGCCTTGGCTTCGAGCTCGGCCTGCTCATGCACCGATATGAATGGATTGGGATCGTCCATGTCGCCGCGCATGATGGCCATCTTCTTGATGATCTCGGAGATGCCCTGGAGCGCGAGCAGGAAAAAGCCGACCAGCAGGATGGCTTTGGCCGGCCAGATGATCAGCCCGCCGGAATTGTTGGACATCTCGCCGCTGCGAAACGAGAGTGACACATAGGGAACGAAATAGATCACCATCAGCGTCACGAACGGCATCAGGAAGAGGATATGACCAAGCAGGTCGATCCAGTGCTGCACACGGCGCGTGAACAGGCCGTAGACGATGTCGATGCGGATATGTTCGTTCTGCCTCAGCGTATACGCGGCGGCCAGCATGAAGGCGGCGCCGAACAGATACCACTGCAGTTCGAGCCAGGCGTTCGAGGATATGTCGAACACCTTGCGGATGATGGCATTGGCGGCGCTCACCAGGATCGCCAGCAGGATCAGCCACGACACCCATTTGCCGATGAATTCGTTCGCGCGATCAATGGTTCTGGATAGAGCGAGCAGCCCTGCCATGCATTCCTCCCTTGTACCGGAGGCGTGCCGGCTTCCCCTTCTTGTCCGTCACGCCGCGTGGTCCAACGGTATGCCGTGCGTGGACTGACGGGTCAACAAGGATAGCGGCGTCAAAATATCATTGCACGGAAGAGCTGGGCGGATATCGGCTCTGTGCCCCCGCGTCATGCAACCAAAGTCTGATGCGGTTCAGGCGATCTTGCCGGTGTCGCGGCCGGCGCCGATCAGCACCAGGATGGCGACCAGGAATAGGTACATCCACGCATCGCGCCATTCGACCGGGAAGTAGCCGGCCCACAGCGATTCGGCCATGCCGAAAGCCGCCGCGCCCAGCGCCGCCCGCGGCGGCGAGAGATAGCCGCCGACCGCCGTCACGAACAGGATTTTCAGTCCGTAGACGAGGCCGGAGCCGAAGCTGACATTGCCGTAATAGAGGCCGGCCATGACGCCGGCCAGAGCGGCGCAGAAACCGCCGAACAGTACCGCACGCCGGAACACCGCGCGCACGTCGACGCCGCACATCGCCGCTGCCCTGGGATCGTCGGAGACGGCGCGCCAGCGCCGGCCGAAGCTCGAGCGGGCAAATGCCCAACTGGCAAGCGCGATTGCCGCCAGCACCACCGCGCAGTCGATGAGCTGGATGAGCGTCAGCGTCGCCTTGAAGGTCGCGCCCTGCGCGAAAACGATGGGCTGCGCCAGCATAGGCGGCAGCCATAGGTCGTGTGTATCAGCGGCGATGCGGCTTGCTTCCGACAGGACCAGCAATATGCCCAGCGTCGTCACCACGATCGCGTTGGGTGTACGGTCGGCCAACGGTTCGAAGACGCTACGCGACAGGACGTGGCTGAGCAGCGCGGCATAGAGGAATGCCGTGACGACGCCGAGCGCCACCGCCGCAAGCAGTGTCAGCCACAGCACCTGATAGCCGAAGGCCGCAGTGAGGATCATCATCTGGCCGCAAAAGGCGAACAGCGCGCCATAGGCGAGGTTGGTGCGGTGCAGGATGCCGTTGGTCAGCACATAGCCGAAGGCGAGCAGCGCATAGAGCGCGCCCGAATGCAGTCCGTTCAGCACCTGCTGAAAAAAGTAGAGCATGCAAAAAACCTCGAGGCATGTCGCCCAAAAGTGCGAAGCGGTTTTGGGACAACGACATGTGCTCAAAACAAGGCTGCGGAGACCGCGCCCAATAGAGAAGTTGCATCGCTGAATCTAACTTGTCAAATACGATTTATCGGTTAGATTTCCGGCATGACGGTATGCTGGACCCCGCACCGCTTCACCGGCGGCCTGCTTGCGCTCGACACGGCGAACACCGTCGTGCTGCGCGGCGATCCGAAGAGGTCCTTCGATCGCTTCGATGATCCGGCCGAGATTGCCCGCTTCGCCGATGCGGCGAGCCGCTTTCGCGCCGCCGAGCTTGGTGGCAGACCGCTGGCAGCACCGTCACCGGAGACGATTGCACCCGTCGTGCTGTCGATACGCGAGGCGACGGACCGGCTGTTTCGCGGTGCGGTGTCGAAGGGCTCGGTTGCAACCTCCGATCTACCGGGGTTCCTCAGAGCTTGCGCCGATGGCCTGGCCGACAGCACGACCGAGATCGGTGCGCCGGGAAGGCCGTTCGGCGATCCGGTGACGCCGCTCGCCTTCGAGACGGCGTTGGCGGTTTCGGCGCTCTCGCTGCTGCACGACGATACCGCCGCAAGGCTCAGGATCTGTCCCAATTGCACCTGGCTGTTCGTCGACAGGAGCCGCAATTCCAGCCGGCTTTGGTGCGACATGGCGGTGTGCGGCAACAGGCAGAAGGCAAGTCGTCACTATCGTCGCCGCCGCATGGCAGCCAATGAGGTCAAGGATGCTTAGAGCGTTTTCCCGTTCGATCATTGTCGGCGCGGTACTCGTTGCCGCCGTTGCGCTCGGCGCCTGCCGCGATACCGGCGATGACCAAGGCAAGCTGTTCGAGATTTCCGGCAAGATATTCGTCTTCAACTACCGCCTCGCCAGGGCGACCTATGTGGTGACGCTGCGGCCGCTGAAGCCTATGGCAGAGGGGCAGGTGGCGGTCGCCAGTTTCCAGGATCCCGCCGGCGGCGCGCCATTGGTGGTCGAGCAGAAGGTGTGGCCGAAGCTTGACAAGGTGACGCTGGAGAGCCCGGCGCTGACCTGCGTCGTCAAGAACAAGCCCTATGCGATTGCCATCAGCATCAAGGGGACCGACGGCGCGGTCCTGCAGAAGATCGACACCACGTTGATGTCGACCGAAGACCAGTCGGTGCTGCCCGACCGGCCTTTGGTCATCGACCAGCTCTATACCGCCAATCCCGATCTCGCCGGCCATCCCGACGGCAAGCTGCCGGGCGAGCCGAAGCCGGATTGCTCGAAGGGCAGCTGACGCGTCGCTTCCAGCCCTGGTCGCTGCTGAAATTTTCGTGCGCCGGACAACGCCCGCGGATCGGTTTCGTACCGGATTCAAGATGGCCACGGACTGTTCGTTGCGCGTTGCCTGGCACCTGCGATTTTGTTTGACCTGCCTTGCAAGGGAAGAAAGGATGCGCCATCCGACCCCGACGTTGGCTGCCTGCCCCCGTGCGGCCTCCGCAGAGGAAATTCCTGATGACGCTGCATGACGTCGCGCTCGACGACAAGTTCGATCTCGCAAAGGAGCGCATCTTCCTGTCCGGCGCGCAGGCGGTCATCCGCATGCTTCTGATGCAGCGCGAGCGTGACCGCCGCGCCGGCCTAAATACGGCCGGCTTTGTCTCCGGTTATCGCGGTTCGCCGCTCGGCGGCCTCGACATGCAGCTGTGGAAGGCCAAGAATCAACTCGCCCAGGCCGACATCGTCTTCCAACCAGGCCTCAACGAGGAGCTGGCCGCCACCGCTTGCTGGGGCGCGCAGCAGACGGAACTGCTGGGCGAGGGCACCCATGACGGCGTCTTTTCGGTCTGGTACGGCAAGGGGCCGGGCGTCGATCGCTCCGGCGATGTGTTCCGCCATGCCAATCTCGCCGGATCGTCGAAACACGGCGGCGTGCTCGCCTTGATGGGCGACGACCATATGGCCGAATCCTCGACCAACGCGCATGCCACCGAATTCCTTTTCGTCGACACGATGGTGCCGATCCTCAACCCCGCCGGCGTCCAGGAGATCATCGACTACGGGCTCTACGGCTTTGCCATGTCGCGCTTTGCCGGCACCTGGGCGGCGATCAAATGCGTCAAGGACAACATCGAATCGACGGCCTCCGTCGATGCCTCGCTCGAGCGGCTGAACATCGTCGTGCCGGATTTCGACATGCCGCCCGGTGGTCTCAACATCCGCCACGAGATCGACATGCTCGGCCAGGAGGAGCGGCTGCATGAGCATAAGCGTGCCGCGGCTTCCGCCTTCATCCATGCCAACGGGCTGAACCGCATCGTCTATTCGGGCGGCCGCAACCCGAAGATTGGCATCATCACGCTGGGCAAGAGCTATCTCGATGTTCGCCAGGCGCTTGAGGACATCGGCATCGACGAGGCGGCCGCCAACCGCATCGGCGTGCGGCTGTTCAAGGTCGGCTGCCCCTGGCCGCTCGACCTGCATCACATCGCCGACTTCGCCCGCGGTCTCGACACCATCATCGTCGTCGAGGAGAAACGCTCGCTGATCGAAGTGCAGCTGCGCGAGAGCCTTTACGGCACCGCCACGCAGCCGGTCATTATCGGCAAGAAGGACGAGCGCGGCGACTGGCTGTTCCCGGCCAAGGGCGCGCTCGACCCCAACGAGATCGCCATCGCGCTTGGCGAAAGGATCGTCAGGACCATCGGTCCGTCCGAGGAGATTTCGGCGCGGGTGGCCAAGCTGCGCCAGTTCCAGGCAATGCTCACCGACGCCACCGACATCGGCTCGCGCACGCCGTTCTTCTGTTCCGGTTGCCCGCACAATTCGTCCACCAAGGTGCCGGACGGCTCGATCGCTGCAGCCGGCATCGGTTGCCACTTCATGGCGCTGTGGATGGACCGCAACACCCTCGGTTTCACGGCGATGGGCGGCGAGGGCGCGCAATGGGTCGGCCAGGCGCCGTTCTCCAAGCGCGAGCACATCTTCCAGAATCTCGGCGACGGCACCTACAACCATTCCGGCACGCTGGCGATCCGCTTCGCGCTGTCGACCGATGCCAACATCACCTACAAGATACTCTACAACGACGCCGTCGCCATGACCGGCGGCCAGCCGCACGAAGGTGGCCTGACCGTCGACATGATCGCCAGGCAGGTGCGGGCCGAGGGCGTCGCCCGCATCGCCGTCGTCACCGATGAGCCCGACAAATATGCCGGGAAGGTCGAATTCCCGGCCGGCGCCACTGTCCATCACCGCGATGACCTCGACCTGGTTCAGCGCGAATTGCGGAACGTCAAGGGCATCTCGGTGCTGCTCTACGACCAGACCTGCGCCGCCGAAAAACGCCGCCGCCGCAAGCGCGGCACCTTTCCCGATCCCGACAAGCGCGTCTTCATCAACGAACTGGTCTGTGAAGGCTGCGGCGATTGCGGCGTGCAGTCGAACTGCGTCTCGATCCAGCCGGTCGAGACCGAATTCGGCCGCAAGCGCAGGATCGACCAGTCGAGCTGCAACAAGGATTTCTCCTGCGTCAACGGCTTTTGCCCGTCCTTCGTCACCGTGCACGGAGCCAAGATCCGCAAGGCCGAAGGCCTTGCCGGCAAGGCCAACCCGCTCGACGGCGTACCGACGCCCGCTGAGTTCCCGCTTGGCGAACAGGGCTGGGCGGCAATCATCGACGGTGTCGGCGGCACCGGCGTCGTCACGGTCGGTGCGGTGCTCGGCATGGCCGCCCATCTCGAGGACAAGGGCTGCGGCATGATCGACATGGCCGGCCTCGCCCAGAAGGGCGGTTCGGTGTTCACGCATGTCCGCATTGCCCGCACTCCGGACGACATCCATGCCATCCGCGTCTCGGCCGGTAAGGCCGATCTCGTGCTTGGCTGCGATCTCGTCGTGTCGGGCGCCAAGAAGGTGCTGACCGCGGTGCGCGAGGGCCACACTATCTTCCTCGCCAACACCGCCGAAATCATGCCCGGCGAATTTGCCCGTTCGGCCGATTTCTCGTTGCCGATAGAGCGCCTGAAGAAGGCGATCCGCGCGGCCGCTGGCGACGACAAGGCGCATTTCTTCGACGCCACCCGCACCGCCACGGCACTGTTCGGCAACTCGCTCGGCGCCAACATGTTCATGCTTGGCTTTGCCTTCCAGCACGGCGGCTTGCCGCTGTCCGCCGAAGCGGTCGAGAAGGCGATCGAGCTCAATGGCGAAGCCGTGGCGATGAACATCGCCGCCTTCCGCTGGGGCCGTCGTGCCGCCCATCAACCGGACTTCGTGCGCGGCCTTGTCGCCCAGCCGGGCCCAACCGTCGCTGGAAAGCCCGGTCAGCCTGGGACGGTTGCCGAGACGCTGGACAACATCATTGGCCGCCGCGCCGCCTTCCTGACCGCCTATCAGAACGCCGCCTATGGCAAGCGCTACTCCGAAAGACTGGCCGTTTTGCGCGCCGCCGAAGCGAAGGCCGTGCCTGGTTCGACCGCGGTGTCGGAAGCCGCCGCGAAGAACCTGTTCAAGCTGATGGCGATCAAGGACGAGTACGAGGTGGCGCGGCTCTACACCGATGGCTCGTTTGCCGCCGAATTGGGCAAGCAATTCCAGAGCTACGACAAACTCGAATTCCATCTCGCACCGCCGATCATGGGCCGCCGCGGCAACGACGGCAAACCGAGGAAATCGAGCTTTGGCCCCTGGATGATGAAGGGTTTTCGCGTGCTGGCGGCGATGAAGAGCCTGCGCGGCACTGCCTTCGACCTGTTCGGCTACACCGCCGAGCGGCGCATGGAGCGACAGCTTCTGGCACAGTACGAGGCGGATCTGGAGCTAATCGTCAAATCACTGGCGCCGGGTAAGGCCGATGCGGCGGTTGCCCTTGCCTCGGTGCCGGCCCTCATTCGCGGCTATGGCCATGTCAGGCAGGCCAGCGCCGAAAAGGCAGCCGGCGAGCGCTCCCGGTTGCTCCAGCGCCTTGCAAACGCACCGGCGGGCCCCGCACTTCAGGCCGCCGAATGAAGGCCTTGTTTACCTGAAGCTTGATTTCCTGGTCTGTCCTGCTTTTGCGCTCCTTCGCAGCCGAGCCAAAACCACTGTTCTAAGCCTTTCTTAAGGCGGATGTGGGATGACGAGGCCTAGCGTTGGGCCGACGATATGGGCAGAACAAAAACCGAAAACATCCCAGCGGATGTTTATATCCAGTTTGTGCGGTCGTTGTTCGACAACGCTCACATGCTGGTGATTGGCGGCGTGTGCTACTGGATCCTCGGATTCATGATCTATTTGCGCACGCACAATCCGTTGTTCTTGGCTTTCTCTTTTGCCCTGCTGTCTATCTGCCTTTTCCGCTATTTCGGCATTCGCCGCTTCCGGAAGGCGGGCGGTGTGATAGCCGACGTCCAGGAGGCGCAGCGGTGGGAGCGCAACTACATCCTCAAGGGCAGCCTGCAGGGCCTCGGGCTGGGCGCGCTGTGCTTCATATCTATCTATGTTTATCCCGACCCCTTTGCCGAACTTGCCGCGACGTCGCTGGCCATCGCAACGTTGGTGACGGTTGTTGGCCGGAACTACGGATCTCCGCTCATGGTGCGGATTTTTTCCGTGACCTTCATTGGTCCCGCAGCACTTGCACTGTTGCTGCGCATGGATGTCCCCTCGGTTGTCCTCGGGTTGATGATCATTCCGTTGACTTTCGTCACGATCAACAGCGCCGACCACGTTCGCGACGTGCTCTTCTCGGCGGTCATCGGCCACAAGGAAGCGAGGAAGCTCGCGCTCAGATTCGATCGCGCACTCAACACGATGTCGCACGGCCTCGTCATGCTCGGCCCCAACGGCCGCGTGGCGGTGGCCAATGCCGAAGCTGCCCATCTGATGTCGCTCAAGTCCGGGGATGCGCTGCTTGGTCGGTCGATCCATGGTCTGTTGATGCGAGGTGTCGCCGGCGGCATGCTGGCGCCAAAGGATTGCCGCTATATCGAGGCTCAGCTGACTCGCGCCCTGCGCGAGGGCCGCGACCGCAAGGTGCTCGTTTCCCTCGCCAACGGCCAGCACTATGAATTTTCGGCACGCGAAGGCAGCCAGGAGCTGGGCGTCATCACCTTCGAGGACGTCACCGCCCGCGTCGAGGCGGAAGACAAGATCCGTTTCATGGCGCGCTTTGACAATCTTACCGGCCTGCCCAACCGTGCCTATTTCCACGAACTGGTCGGCGAGGCCATGGCGTCCGGCGATCGCGACCGGCTCTGCGGCCTGGCGGTGCTCGACCTCGACGATTTCAAGAGCGTCAACGACACGCTTGGCCATCCGATCGGTGACGGGTTGATCTACGCCGTTGCCGAGCGGCTTGCCGCCATTGCCGGGCAAGGCATCACGGTCAGCCGTTTTGGCGGCGACGAGTTCATGATCTTCTTCGACCGCGTCGAGGATGAGAGCCATCTGACCAGCCAGCTCGACGAGATTTTCGCCGGCCTGCAAGGAGAAGTCGACGTCGCCGGTCACGGGCTGCGTATCCAAGCCAGTGGCGGTGCGGTGCTGTCGCATGTCAAGGATACCGATGTCGACGCCATGATCGTCAAGGCGGACCTGGCGCTCTACAAGGCCAAGGAGTTCGGCAAGAACGGCTGGCGGCTGTTCGAGGCGGCAATGGACGCCGCGTTCCGCAACCGTCAGTTGATGAAGGCGGATCTGCGCAGCGCGGTAGAAAGCAAGGAATTGCGGGTGGTCTACCAGCCGATCGTGGCAATGAACACGATGCGCATCGCGAGTTGCGAGGCGCTGTGCCGCTGGGACCATCCCGATCTCGGGCCGATTTCGCCCAGCATCTTCATTCCGCTGGCCGAGGAAATGGGTATCATTTCCGAGATCAGCACCTTCGTGCTGCAGGCAGCCTGTACCGAATGCGCCAAATGGCCCGACCAGACCAGCGTCTCGGTCAATCTCTCCGCCAAGGATTTCCGCAGCCGCGATGTCATCCAGAAGGTTCGCGATGCGCTGGCGAGTTCCGGCTTGGCCGCCGGCCGACTGGAGATCGAGGTCACCGAAACGGCACTGCTCGACGACAAGTCGCTGACACGCCAGTACATCGAGGAGCTGAAGCAGCTTGGCGTACGCATCGCGCTCGATGATTTCGGCACCGGCTATTCGAGCCTGAGCTATCTGCATAAGTTGCCGCTCGACAAGATCAAAATCGACCGCTCGTTCCTGATCGACGTCACCCAGAACCCGCGTTCGCTTGAGTTGCTCAAGGGCATCGTCAACCTGTCGCGGCCGCTGGGACTTTCCGTCACCGTCGAAGGCGTAGAGACCTTCGAGCAGCTCAAGATCCTGGCCATGCAGGTCAAACCCGATCTCGTGCAAGGCTTCCTGTTCGGTGCCGCGCTCAGTGCGTCGGGTATCGAGACGATGTCGAATGTCACTTGGCCTTTCGCCGCTGACCTGCGTCTCACCGGCAAACGGATAGCCAGTTAGCGCTGTGATCGACAGCCTAAGCGTTGGCCTGGCTCACGCACCTGTGTTGATGGAGGTGCGATGTCTTGGAGGCAATGATCCACATCCTTCTCGCAGCGCATTCCTCATCAAAAGACATTCTCAAGTGGGCGCTCACCTGTTAAGGTTAACACAAGGTAAATCAACAACATCTAAATTTCAGCTTGTGTCTCATTTTCACTCGAATAGCTTATCCGTAGGCGGAATTTCGAGGACAGATGATGGATGCTGCAAGGGCTGCAAGGAAAGCCTCCGGCGCGGTCAGCGCAGCCGGCGATTCGGTACTGAATCGATCGATTATGCAACTGCTGGAGCATGTCGATTATCGCCTCGTTACCGGGGGCGAGGATTTGGAGGCGATTTACCGGCTTCGCTATAAATCCTATCTGCGCTCAGGCATGTGCGGCCCAATCGCCAGTGGGATGTTCGAGGATCGCTGGGACAATCTGCCCAATTCCTACCGGTTCGGTGTCTATTGCTATGGCGAATTGGTCAGCACGATCCGCTTCCATTATATTTCCAGCGAGCACCCGGATTCGCCCTCCGTCGATGCCTATCCGGAAATACTGATCGAGCGACTTGCCCGGGGAGAAACCTTCATCGACGGAACCCGCTTCGCAGCCGATCCTGACGGTGCGCCGGCGCCCGGAGTGCTGCCTTTCCTAACCCTCAGGCTTGCCATGGTGGCCTCGCGCTACTTTGGCCAGAACTCGGTGCTTACGCCGGTCAAGATCGAGCATTCCAATTTTTATGCCCGCTACTTCAATGCCGTGCAAAGGACTGAGGGGAAAGTATTTCCGGGCGTTCTTGCCCCGATCGCGCTGTTCGAAATTCCCGCCGGCGAGAATATGCGACTAACCCTCGAACGGTTCCCATTCTTCAGGTCGACGCCGATGGAACAGCGGCTGATGTTTGCCAATCCTGCCATCAACCGACTGACACCCCTGTCGATTGTTCCAACAGCGAAATATTATCGGGACGCCGCCTGAGCTTCCGTTTTTTGCGGAGCCTCCGGAGCTTTCCGGCCGGATAGGCGTTCTGATTATGGCGGCGCGTTGACGTTCCGCGCCTCCATGTCGACAGATATGCCAGAAGGAACCCGACATGACCATTTCCACGCTTGCGCTCACCCCGCTCATCTCGCTGATCGCCGGCGTGTTGATCCTCGTCATGCCAAGGCTGTTGAACTACATCGTCGCGCTCTATCTGATCGTCGTCGGACTGCTCGGGCTTTTCCCGCATCTTGCCGGCTGAGGCGCGCAAGCGTCCGCCTCGACCGCTTTCGGAGCATCTTTCCGCATCAGGCGCCCGGATCCGGGGATCGGGCTCCGGCGCCATGTCGGCAGCCGGCTTCAAATTTCCTTTGAGGCAGTTGTCGGCTGCGATGCGGCAATAGCGCCATTGCTCTCGGCCCGGCTTTTCGCTATGTGCCTGAAAGATGTCTTCGAAGGGGTATTCCTATGGCTGATCACTCGCCGACCGGTCCTGTCGAACTGGGCGCGAAGATGGACTATGCCGAGCATGACCGCACCTATGCGGGCTTCCTCATGCTGGCCAAATACGGATCGCTTTTCTGCGGCGCCCTGCTTCTGGCGATGGCCTTCGGCTTCTTCGCGGGCGGCTTCTTCTCGGCTACCATCCTGTTCGTTCTGATTCTGGCGGCCGGCGCCTTTATCCTCCGATAGACTTTCCGACATTTTGTCCACGGCGCCGCCGCGAGGCCGGCCGGCGTCTTGCGGGAACGAGCTTCCGGCCGAAAGGATCATGCGGTGGGACAGACGGTTTTCATCCCTCGTGAACTCGATGCCAACGAGCCGCGCGTCGCGGCCTCGCCCGATACGGTCAAGCGGCTGGCGGGACTGGGTTTCGATGTCGTCATCGAGACCGGTGCCGGCACGCGGTCGCGCATCCCCGACGAGGAATTCGCTAAAGCCGGTGCCGCCATCGGCAAGGCTTCCGATGTCGCCAAGGCCGATGTGGTGCTGAAGGTGCGCCGGCCTGGGGATGCCGAGCTGAAGAGCTACAAGCCGGGCACTGCGGTCATCGCCATCATGGATCCCTATGGCAATGATGCCGCCGTGGCAGCCCTTGCCAAGGCCGGCGTGACCGCATTCTCGATGGAATTCATGCCGCGCATCACCCGCGCCCAGTCGATGGACGTACTTTCCAGCCAAGCCAATCTCGCCGGCTATCAGGCGGTGATCGACGGCGCTTCGGAATACGACCGGGCGCTGCCGATGATGATGACGGCGGCGGGCACGGTGCCGGCGGCGAAGGTCTTCATTATGGGTGTCGGCGTTGCCGGCCTGCAGGCGATCGCCACCGCGCGTCGGCTTGGCGCGGTCGTCACCGCCACCGACGTTCGCCCCGCCGCCAAGGAACAGGTCGCCTCGCTCGGCGCAAAGTTCCTCGCGGTCGAGGACGAGGAGTTCAAGGCTGCCGAGACGGCAGGCGGCTACGCCAAGGAAATGTCCAGGGAATACCAGGCCAAGCAGGCAGCACTCACCGCCGAGCATATCGCCAAGCAGGACATAGTCGTCACCACGGCGCTGATCCCCGGCCGGCCGGCGCCGAAGCTGGTGTCGGCGGCGATGGTCGCCTCGATGAAGCCGGGTTCGGTGCTCGTCGATCTGGCGGTCGAGCGCGGCGGCAATGTCGAGGGCGCCGTACCAGGTCAGGTCGTCACCACGGCCAACAACGTCAAGATCGTCGGTCACCTCAATGTACCCGGCCGCATCGCGGCGTCGGCCTCGCTGCTTTACGCCAGGAACCTGTTCGCCTTCCTCGAGACGCTGGTCGACAAGACAACGAAGACGCTTGCCATCAATCGCGACGACGATCTGGTCAAGGCGACGATGCTGACCGATGGCGGCAAGATCGTGCACCCGGCCTTCGCCAAGGCCGACCAGCAGCCCCATGTCGAGCCGGCTGCGATCCCGGCCAAAACCATGGTCGCCGACGCTTCGGCCAAGCCGAAGAAGACCGCTCCCAAGAAACTGGCCACACCCAAGTCGCCCTCGTCGAAGTCGAAAGGCATTGCGTGATGGATCAGACCCTGCAGAAAGCCCTCGACCAGCTCGACCAGGCCTCCGCCGCCGTTCGGCTGGCGGTGCAGAATATGGCGACCGCGCCCGGTGGCGCCGAAGCGGCGGGTGACGCCGCGCACGCGCTGTCCGGCGGCGCCATCGATCCCTTCGTCTTCCGCTTCGCCATCTTCGTGCTGGCGATCTTCGTCGGCTACTATGTCGTCTGGTCGGTGACCCCCGCTTTGCACACGCCGCTGATGGCCGTCACCAACGCCATCTCCTCGGTCATCGTCGTCGGCGCGCTGCTTGCCGTCGGTATCGCGGCCTCCGGCATCGCCGCAGGCTTCGGCTTCGTCGCGCTGATGCTGGTGTCGGTCAACATCTTCGGCGGCTTCCTCGTCACCCAGCGCATGCTGGCCATGTACAAGAAGAAGGACAAGTAGAGCGCCATGAACGCCAACTTCGCGTCCTTCCTCTATCTGGTTTCCGGCGTCCTGTTCATCATGGCGCTGCGTGGCCTGTCGCATCCGACCACCAGCCGCCAGGGCAATCTATACGGCATGATCGGTATGGGCATCGCCATCGCCACCACATTGGCGCTGGCAACCCCGTCGGCGGGCCGCTTCGGCCTGATCGTGCTCGGTCTTGCCATTGGCGGCGGTGTCGGCGCCGTCACAGCGCGCCGCATCGCCATGACCTCGATGCCGCAATTGGTCGCCGCCTTCCACTCGCTGGTCGGCCTTGCCGCCGTCATGGTGGCGGCCGCGGCCATCTACGCGCCGGAAAGCTTTGGCATCGGCACGGATGGCGACATCCATGCCCAGGCCCTGATCGAGATGAGCCTTGGCGTCGCCATCGGCGCCATCACCTTCACCGGCTCGGTCATCGCCTTCCTCAAGCTCGACGGCCGCATGTCCGGCAAGCCGATCATGATCGGCGGTCGCCACTTCATAAACGCCGCGCTTGGCGTGGCACTCATCGTGCTGATCGTGCTTCTGGTCACCACCGAGGCCAAGCTGGTGTTTTGGCTCATCGTCGCCGCGTCGCTGGTGCTCGGCATCCTGCTCATCATCCCGATCGGCGGTGCCGACATGCCGGTCGTCGTGTCGATGCTGAATTCCTATTCCGGCTGGGCGGCGGCGGCACTCGGCTTCACGCTCGGCAATCTGGCGCTGATCATCACCGGCGCGCTGGTCGGCTCGTCCGGCGCGATCCTGTCCTACATCATGTGCAAGGGCATGAACCGAAGCTTCATCTCGGTCATCCTCGGCGGCTTCGGCGGCGAGACGGCAGCTCAAGCCGACGACGGCATCGAGCGCACGGTCAAGCAGGGCTCGGCCGACGATGCCGCCTACCTCATGATGAACGCGCAGAAGGTCATCATCGTGCCGGGCTACGGCATGGCGGTCGCCCAGGCCCAGCACGCGTTGCGCGAAATGGCCGACAAGCTCAAGGCTAACGGCGTCGACGTGAAGTACGCCATTCATCCCGTGGCGGGCCGTATGCCCGGCCACATGAACGTGCTGCTCGCCGAAGCCAACGTGCCCTACGACGAAGTGTTCGAACTCGAGGACATCAACTCCGAATTCGCGCAGGCCGACGTCGCCTATGTCATCGGCGCCAACGACGTCACCAACCCGTCCGCGCGCGATGACAAGAGCAGCCCTATCTACGGCATGCCGATCCTCGACGTCGACAAGGCCCGCACCTGCCTGTTCGTCAAGCGCTCGCTCGGTTCCGGCTATGCCGGCATCGACAACACGCTGTTCTACAAGGACGGCACCATGATGCTGCTCGGTGACGCAAAGAAGATGACCGAAGAGATCGTCAAGGCGATGGATCACTGATCGGCGATCGGCACTGAGACAAGCCAAGGAGCGCCCGGCCTCGTGCCGGGCTTTTTCTTGGCGTGTCGGCTGTTCGGGGCTACGATGATGAATTCCTGTCCCGTCGACGGGATTGTCGTCAACGGAGACGTTGGTGCCCGACCCCGTCGCATCGCCGCCCACCGGAAAAGTGCCGCGCAAGCCTGGCCAGGCGGTGGTGATCGTGCACGGCATGGGTGAACAGCGGCCGATGGATACGCTGCGCGGCTTTGTCCAGGCTGTCTGGAGCCATGACCCCGCCCGCGCGCCGTTTTATGCCCATGTCGCCGATCCGGCCGATCCCGCCGGCGCGAAGATCAACCAGAGCTGGATCACACCCGACAGCCGGACCAATTCATACGAACTTCGCCGCATCACCACGCCTTACGATGTCGATGGCCGCCGCACCGATTTCTACGAGCTTTACTGGGCCGACATCACGCAGGGCACGGCCCGGGCCCGGCTTGCCGCCTGGGTGACAAATCTGCTTTGGCGCAAGCCGTCCGACATTCCGCCCGACGCCCGCAAGCTCTATCTCGTCACGCTTCTTGCCGTCATCGTCGTCCTGTGCGCGGCGCTCGCGCTCGCGACGTCGGTTTGGCAGCAGTACATCTCCTTGGCCGCCGGCCTGCTCGTCACCATCCTGGCCTCGCTGATCATCTGGGCGGTCGATCGGTTCGGCCTTCCCTATTTCGGCGATGTCGCGGCCTATGTACGCGCGGAAGCGGCGACGGTGGAGAAACGCGCGCTGATCCGCGACCGCAGCCTGAGGCTGCTGAAGCGTCTGATGATGGACGATGCCTACGACCGGATCGTGCTGGTGTCGCACAGCCTTGGATCGATGATCGCCTATGATCTCCTGCAGATATTGTGGGCCGATTTCAGGCCCCGAAAACTGGAGGCCATCCGCGACAAGGCGAAACTGAAAGCGATCCGCGCCATCGACAAGGCGACGCTTGTTGCCGACGGTTCGGCGTGGCCCGACAGGCTGGATGATCTCGCCGGTTTCCGACGCGATCAATGGGAGCTCTACCGGCAACTCCGAACCGCGGATGCCGACCATCCGCTGCCATGGAAGATCAGCGATTTCATCACGCTCGGCAGCCCGCTGACCCATAGTGAATTTCTGGTGACGCATGATCTTGCCGAATTCAGGCGCGGCGTTGCCGAACGGCTGTTCTCCACATGCCCGCCAATCGCCGAAGGGGCGTCGGCCGGCGGCACTGTGCTTTATCAGGAGGGACGCAGCCCTTCAGGCAAACCGCAGCGCGCCGTGCATCATGGCGCGGTGTTTGCCGCGACGCGGTGGACCAACATTTTCGACCGCGGCGATGGCTGGCTGACGGGAGATCCGATCTCCGGGCCGATGTCTGAGAATTTCGGCCCGGGCGTGGAGAATATCCAGGTAGAGCTGCGCAGCTCCCGCGGCCGCATTTTCACACACACTTTGTACTGGTCGTTGACAGCGGCCGGCGTCGAGGTCGCCGCCGGTGCTCGGCCGCGCTCGCACCTTGCCGTGCTGCGCGACGCTGTCGACCTCGGTCGCAAGCTGGAGCCGAGCCAGCCACCGCCGGCGAGCCGGCAAGCGTAGAAACCGATCGCGGCTCAGATATCCAGATTGGCGACCGATAGGGCGTTGTCCTGGATGAATTCGCGCCTAGGTTCGACCTCGTCGCCCATCAGCCGCGAGAACAGACTATCCGCGTCCGTCGCGTCATTGACCTTGACCTGCAGCAGCGAGCGCACGTTCGGGTCGAGCGTGGTTTCCCACAGCTGTTCGGCGTTCATTTCGCCGAGACCCTTGTAGCGCTGCATGGTCAGGCCCTTGCGGCCGGTCGCAAAGACGGCGTTGAGCAGCGCCAGCGGACCCGAGATGGTTTCGGAGACATCCTTGCGGTGCAGCACCGGTGGCGTCCCGTAAACCTCGCTGAGGCGCTGTGCGTAGCGGTCGAGCTGGCGAGCATCGGCCGAATTGATCAGCGCAAGATCGAGATGCGCGTATTCCTTGACGCTGCGCACCGTGCGCTCGAATACATAGCCGCCGACGCCTTCGTTCGAGGTCGACATGCGGCCGGTCCAGCCGCGCTCTGTGTCCTCGGCGATGATGTCGAGGCGTTTTGCGATCCGCTCCGCCATGGCGTTGGCGCGGCCGAGATCGGTGAAGACGTCCGGGTTGAGCCCGCCGGCGATCGCGGCCTGTTCGACCACGCCTCTGTTGTAGCGGGTGTGCAGGCCGTTGATCAGCTGGCGCACGGCCAGCGCGTCGTCGATAGCGCCGCGCAGGTCCTGCCCGGTGCGGACCTCGCCGGAGCCGAGCGAAAGCGATGCTTCTTCCAGCCCCGAACCGATCAGGAACTCCTCGAAGGCGCTCTCGTCCTTGATGTATTGCGAGCTCTTGCCGCGCGTCACTTTGTAGAGCGGCGGCTGGGCGATGTAGAGATGCCCGCGCTCGATCAGCTCCGGCATCTGCCGGAAGAAGAAGGTGAGCAGCAAGGTGCGGATGTGGGCGCCGTCGACGTCGGCGTCGGTCATCAGGATGATCTTGTGGTAGCGCAATTTGTCGGCGTTGAACTCGTCCTTGCCGATCGAGGTGCCGAGCGCGGTGATCAGCGTGCCGATCATGTCGGAACCGAGCATGCGGTCGAAGCGTGCCCGCTCGACATTGAGGATCTTGCCGCGCAAGGGCAGGATCGCCTGGTTCTGGCGCGAACGCCCACCCTTGGCCGAGCCGCCGGCGGAATCGCCCTCGACGATGAAGATTTCGGATTTCGCCGGGTCGCGTTCCTGGCAGTCGGCCAGCTTGCCGGGCAGGGAAGTGACGCCGAGCGAACTCTTGCGGGTGATGTCGCGCGCCTTGCGCGCGGCCTCACGCGCCGCGGCTGCCTGGATCACCTTGTCGACGACCACCTTGCCTTCTGCAGGATGCTCCTCCAGCCAGGTGCCGAGCGCTTCGTTGACCAAGCCTTCGACGACGGGCCGGACTTCCGACGAAACCAGCTTGTCCTTGGTCTGCGAGGAGAATTTCGGATCGGGAACTTTGACCGACAGCACCGCAGTCAGGCCTTCGCGACAATCGTCACCGATCAGCGAGACCTTTTCCTTCTTGGTTAGGCCAGAGGATTCGCCATAGCCCGTGATTTGACGCGTCAGCGCGCCGCGAAAACCGGCCAGATGCGTGCCGCCATCGCGCTGCGGGATATTGTTGGTGAAGGCCAGCACGTTCTCGTGGTAGCTGTCGTTCCACCACATCGCCACTTCGACGGTTATGCCGTCGCGCTCGGCCTTGATGGCGATCGGTTTGTCGATCAGCGGTTTCTTGACCCGGTCGAGATATTTGACGAATTCCTCCAGTCCGCCATCATAGTGCAGTTCATGGCGCACGACGTCGGCATGACGGGCGTCGGTCAACACGATGCGCACGCCGGAATTGAGGAAGGCGAGCTCGCGCAACCGGTGTTCCAGCGTGCCGAAATCGAACTCGACCATGGTGAAGGTTTCGGACGACGGGAAGAAGCTGATCTCGCTGCCGCTGCGCCCTTCATAGGTGCCAGGCTGCTTGTCCTGCTCATAGCTGCCGGTGGCCTTCAGCGGCGCGTCGGCATTGCCATGTGTGAAGCTCATCTCGAAGATCTGGCCATTGCGGCGGATTTTCAACTTCAGCCACGCCGAAAGCGCATTGACCACCGAGACGCCGACGCCATGCAGGCCGCCCGACACCTTGTAGGAGTTCTGGTCGAATTTGCCGCCGGCATGCAGCTGCGTCATGATCACTTCAGCCGCGGAAATGCCTTCTCCGGTGTGGATATCGGTCGGGATGCCGCGGCCATTGTCGATCACCGTGACCGAACCATCGGGGTTGAGCGTCACGGTGACAAGGTCGGCGTGGCCGGCCAGCGCCTCGTCGATGGCGTTGTCGACCACCTCATAGACCATGTGATGCAGGCCGGAACCGTCGTCGGTGTCGCCGATATACATGCCAGGGCGTTTGCGCACGGCATCCAACCCCTTCAAAACCTTGATGGAATCGGCGCCGTATTCGGCTTCAGCGCCGGTGGTGTTGTCGATCTGATCGCTCATGAAAACCTGTTGTCTGGATGCCGCTCGCACGGCGCGAAAAATCGGCCCCGAATCGCGCCTCTAATATGAACTAGATATAGGCGCTAAAGGCGGTTTTTCCAAGGTTTGCAGGCATTTCCCCGGCTGTCCATAACGCGCTTTCGCCCGGCCTTATCTGGCTTTGGCCAGCCGGTCCCTGAGAAACTTGATCATGAACTTGTATCGCGGCGCCAGCCGCCCGGTCCGATCAAGTTCCAGCGTCATGTCGAGCGCTTGGGAAAGCACCGCCTTGGGGTTCTTGGCGACCTGAGCGTAATCGATCATGGCCACCACAAGGTCGCGCTGCCAGGTGGCATTGTTCGGGTCGGACTGGGCAAGCTGCTGGCGGATGTCGAGGCTATCCTGGAAGGCCTGCCGCGTGCCCTTGAAGTCGCGCTGCTTGCCCTTGAGCGTGCCGATTTCGGACAGCGTGATCGACAGGTCGCGCTGCCAGTCGGCATTGGCAGGATCGAGCTTCGCCAGCCGGTCGGCGATGGCGAAACTGTCGGTGTAGGCCTTGAGCGCGCCCGCCCGGTCGCCTTGTATTTCCAGAATGCCGGCGACCTTTTCGAGGCTGACGGAGAGGTCGCGCTGCCAATCCGTGTTGTTCGGGTCGCCAGCCGCCAGCACGCGGGCTATCGACAGGGCTTGCCTGTAAGCCGACAGCGCATCCGGCCATTTTTCCTGGTCGCTCAGCGCATTGCCGATCTTGGCATTGCCGACAGACAGGTCGCGCGTCAGCTCGCTGTTGTCCGGGTCGCGGTCCACCAATCGTTCGACGATCGCCTGGCTTGCCCGATAGGCCGCGAGTGCGCCCACCGCATCGCTCCGCTCGCGCTTGAGGTCGCCGATCGTCGTATGGCTGACCGAGACATCGCGCTGCCGCTCTGCATCCTGTGGTTTCTTGCCGGCCAACGCCAATCGGACCTTCAGGCTTTGCTCATAGGCCGCCTGGGCGTTGTCCAACTGGCCGGCGGTGCGCGCCAAAGCGCCGATCTCGTCATAGCTGATGGTCAGGTCGCGCTGCAGCTCGGCGCGCTCGGGTTCGTTGTCGGCAAGCTGCTTCTTGATCGACAGACTTTCCTGGTAGACCTGCGAGGCTCCAGCCAGATCGCCTTGCGTCACCAGCACATTGCCGATCTTGTCGTCGGCCATGGCGAAGTCGCCGAACCATGGCAGACGATCGGGCTCGGCCGCGGTCAAATCCCGGAGCATGGTTCTGGCAGACTGATAATTCTCAAGTGCTTCCGGCAGGTCGCCTTGCACCAGCCTGATGTTGCCGAGCTTGATGTGGCTGACGGCGAAATCACGCCTCACGCTCGGATCGGTTTCTTGGGTCGAACGCAGTTCGAGATTGGATACTAGCGCCGCAAAGGCGCGCCCTGCCGCATCGGTGTTGCCGACAAGGGTATAGAGCTTGCCGAGGTCGTCCAGCGTCCGGATCTGGCGGTCGGCGTCGTCCAGCGTCAGCGAGGTCTGTCCGGCCTCGCCGTAAAGGGCCAGCACCGATTCATAGTCCTTGATGGCCGTGGCGTAGTCGAGATCGGCGCGTGCCGCACCGCCGGACAGAAAACGCGTCGCCGCTTCGGACAGCGTGCGGCTGACGAAATTGGCCTTCAAGGCGTTGCGCGAGACATTGTCGATGTCGGCGGCCCTGGCGAGGATGGCGCGGGCGCCTTCGAAGGCGCCAAGCGAAAGCTGTTCCTCGGCCTGCCGGCGCAGTTCCGTCACTTGCGGATCATCGGAGGCGAGCGTCTTCATTTCGCTGCGCACCTTGACGAAGGCGTCGGCCGCTTCGTGCAGCCGGGCGTTCAGGCTGTCCGCCGACAAATGGCTGCTGTCGGAGCCGATCAGCGCGCCATAGAGCGGCGCCAGCGGCATGTCGGCATCGCTGGCGATCTGCTCGACCTCGCCGCGCATCTCCGGCGTCACGTCGGCCATGGCGAGCAGCAGGCGCTCGCGCTCCGGCAGCTGTTCCTTGGCCGCTGCGGCAAAGAACAGTTTTGGCAGGCCGCTCTCGACATAGGGCAGCTGTTTGCCGCGTGACAGGTCATAGACCTCTTGCTGTACCAGCGTCAGCACCGAGCGGATCTCGAGCCCGTCGGTGCCGAGATATTTGGTCAGCGCTGTCGTGAACGGCGAATTCTGGCCGGTGCCGTCGGTAGCCGTCTCACCGGGTGCGGCTGAAAAGGCGAACAGGATGTTTTCGGCGCGGCCAATCCGGCCGAGACCCGGCCGGACTTTCTCCGCGACATCCTTTGCCAGCGATGTCGCGCCTCGACCTTCGCTCACAGTGCCCGAAAACGGATCGCTGCGGCACGCATCGAGCACGATCAGGCCGACCCTGGCTGTGGCGGCCACGGTGTCGCGCACTTCTTCCAGCGGCAGGCTGGTCTTTTCCAGTGCATCGAGCGAGGAGGCGTCGGCATCGACCGGAAGCAGCCGGTTGTCGCCGGAGATTTCGACGCCGTGGCCGGAGAAATAGACGAGCGCCACATCGGCGCCCTTGGCATCCTCGCGAAAATCGTCGAGCGCGCGGCGCATGCGCCTGAGGTCACGATTGGTTTCGAGGACAACCTCGAAGCCGAGCTTCTTCAACGCCGCTCCCATCGCCTCACCGTCATGGACCGGATTGGCGAGTGGCCGGACCAGGCGGTAGTCGTCATCGGCGATGACCAGCGCCACGCGCCGCTCCGCCACTGCCGCGGCGGTGGTCGTGAGCATCAGCAGCAAGGCAAACAGCAAGCGCAAGTCGAACTGCCCCCCGGCTCGTTCATTTGCGCGAACATTCCACCTCTTTATGGCATGAGCAAGCCGGGCTTTTGGTGGAAAGCCGGCGCGTTTAGGCAGCCCGCATCGGCTTCAACGCCTCGCTCCATCGCGACAACTCGTCGAGCATGGTTTTGGCTCCGCCCTGCACCTGCTCGCTGGCGTTGAAAGCGCCTTTCTCGTCGAGCAGTTTCTGATACATCGGCAGCGCGACGCCTTCCGGGATCGGCATGACGCCCACCGAGGTCAGCAATGGCTTCAGCGCCTGCGTCGCGCGCAGGCCGCCGGACACGCCGCCATAGCTGAAAATGCCAGCGGGCTTGTATGTCCATTCGCGCAGCAGATAGTCAATCGCGTTGACGATCGCCGGCGCCACGAAATAATTGTATTCCGGCGCGACGAAGACAAAGGCATCGGCGGCATCGATTGCCTTGGACCAGGCCTTGGTATGGTCGTTCTGGTAGTTGCCAAGCCTTGGATGGTGCGGTTCGTCCAGCACCGGAAGCTTGAACGTATCGATGTCGGTCAGCACCGGCTCGAATTTCCCGTGTTCGCGCGCGAATCTCTCCAGCCAGTCGGCGAAAACCGGTCCGGCGCGGCCTGGCCGCGTGCTGCCGATGATGATGTTCAACTGGTGCTTCAAGGTTGGCTCCAAGGCTGGCGGTATCTGTTGGTGACCGTGACCTACGGCAGAGCTTGGCCGTGAACAAGGCGACACCGCCGGGAGGGCGGTCACAATCGGCTGAACGGACCGTCTCCCGTCCGTCCCAGGCCGCACAATTTGCGCCTGCCGTCCGGTCACATGGACGCCCGGGTCGCCAGCCACTACATTGTGGTATCAGCGGAGCAGCCCATGGACATCCAGCCCGCCCCCTTCGTTCCCCCGGCGCCGAAGCCGCGCACGACGCCGCCCTCGACGCTGGAGATGATCCGCATCGTCTACCGCAACCCGCTCGAACTGTGGGGGGAGCATACCTACAACGAGCCCTGGATTTCGGCGAGTGGCGTTGGTGGACATCTGATCGTTGCCAACGATCCCGGCCTGATCCGCCACGTGCTGGTCGACAACGCCAAGAACTACAAGATGGCGACGGTGCGCCAGAAGATCCTGCGGCCGATCCTGCGCGACGGCCTGCTGACCGCCGAGGGCGAGGTCTGGAAACGGTCGCGCAAGGCGATGGCGCCGGTGTTCACGCCGCGCCACATCTTCGGCTTCGCCCAGCCGATGCTTCGGCGCACGCGGGAGTTCGTCACCCGCTATGAGGGTGGCGGCATATCCGACATCGCCCATGACATGACGCTGCTCACTTACGACATCCTGGCCGAAACGCTGTTTTCCGGCGAGATATCAGGCGAGCCGGGCAGTTTCGGCAACGAGATCGACCGTCTGTTCGAGACCATGGGCCGCGTCGACCCGCTCGACCTGTTGCGCGCGCCCGACTGGCTGCCTCGCCTGACCCGCATACGCGGCCGCAAGACCATGGCTTACTTCCGCAAGATCGTCACCGACACGGTCAAGATGCGCGAAGAGAAATTCAAGCGTGATCCCGACGCCGTGCCGCAGGATTTCCTGACGCTGCTGCTCAAGGCCGAGGGCCCCGACGGGCTGACGCGGGCCGAGGTCGAGGACAACATCATCACCTTCATCGGCGCCGGCCACGAGACCACGGCGCGCGCGCTGGGCTGGACTCTCTATTGCCTGGCGGAATCCCCGTGGGAGCGCAACCGGGTCGAGCAGGAGATCGACCAGGTGCTGGCACGCGAGCCCGATCCGACGAAGTGGCTCGATGCCATGCCGCTGACGCGCGCAGCCTTCGACGAGGCGCTCCGGCTCTATCCGCCGGCGCCGTCTATCAACCGTGAGCCGATCGAGCCGGAAATGTGGAAGGATCTTTATATCCCCAAGCACGCCGCCGTGCTGGTGATGCCGTGGGTCGTCCATCGCCACCGGAAACTGTGGGACAGGCCGGATGCCTTCCTGCCGGAGCGCTTCCACCCGGGAAATCGCGAAAAGATCGACCGCTTCCAGTATCTGCCGTTTGGCGCGGGCCCTCGCGTCTGCATCGGCGCCAGCTTCGCCATGCAGGAGGCGATTATCGCGCTGGCGATCATGCTGTCACGCTTCCGCTTCGACACTACCGCTGAAACGAAACCCTGGCCGGTGCAGAAGCTGACCACGCAACCACAAGGTGGTTTGCCGATGCAGGTCACGCCTCGATAGGGGTGACACCTTCAAGCTGTGGCAATGAAAATTAAGCTGCGGGTTTGCGCTGCTGGAACTGACCGGCGGCGCGGAAGCGCCAGAGATAGCTGGGCAGGATCGTCGCGATCGATTGCGGCTGGATGCCGAGCCCGGCGAGTGTCCGGTTGGCTTTCGTGGCCTCGTTCGACACGATGTTGTGCTCGCGCAGCTGTATCACCTGGTCCTTGGTCAGCAGCGGATTGGGCAAGAGGCCGAGGATCGAGGCCTGGATGTTGGCTACCCACCACGGCACGGGCACCAGCAGGCGCTTGCGCTCGATCACGTCGAGCAGTTCCTCCATGCATTCCTTGAAGGTGAGCACCTTGGGGCCACCGAGTTCGTAGATCTGGCCGCCATCGACCTTGCCGTCGACCGAGCGCGCCACCGCTTCGGCGACGTCGCCGACATAGACCGGCTGGAACTTGGTCTGGCCGCCGCCGATCAGCGGTAGCACCGGCGAATAGCGCGCCATGTTGGCGAAGCGGTTGAAGAAGGCGTCCTCGGGCCCGAAATTGATCGACGGCCGGAAGATCACGGCGTCCTTGATCGTCTCCAGAACCGCCTTTTCGCCAAGCGCCTTGGTGCGCGCATAGTCCGATCCGGAGTTCAGGTCGGCACCAAGCGCCGAAATATGGGTGAGACCGGCGCCGACGGCGCGCGCTGCCTCGGCCACGGCGCGGGCGCCGAACTCGTGCACGGAGGAGAATTTCTGCCGGCCGCCCTCATGCAGGACGGCGACCAGATTGACGACATGGTCGGCACCCTGCACGGCGCGGTCGACCGACCAGCGCACGCGCACATTGGCCTGCACCGGTTGGATCTGGCCGACATTGCCAAGTGGCTGCAAATGGCCGGCAAGATCGGGCCGCCGGCAGGCGACACGGATGCGATAGCCGCGCTTGGCCAACGCGCGCACGACATGGCGGCCGACAAAGCCTGACCCGCCAAAGACGACGACGAGCTTTGGGGTCTGCAGGATTTCGGTCATGGCTGGCTCCGGCGCTCGCAAGCTTGGCTGAAGCCGTTTCATAATCGGTTTCGCGCCAAAGGCAAAGGGTGACGCGTCGTCGCTGCCGCCCTTGTTTTCAGAGCAATTCCAACCTTGTCAGAACGCCTTGCCGATGCGGGCGTCGACCGAATGGCGGTTGCCGCCGCGAATGACGCAAAACAGCAGGATCGCCGCCCACAGCAGCGACTTTTCAGCGCCCGAAAAGCCTTGGTCCATGGTCACCCAGTGGAACCAGACCGTGACCAGCAGCACGAACAGGCCGGCAAAGGCGGCCGGCCGCGTCAAAAACCCGATGGCGATGAAAATACCGCCGAAGAATTCGGTGCAGGCCAGAAGCAACGACCATAAGGCGCCCGGATAAAAGCCGAGGCCTTCGACCATCTCGGCGGCGCCGAAAGGATTGGCGATCTTCTGCGAGCCATGGACGGCGAGAAATGCACCGGCAACGACTCGAAGAACGGTTTCCGCGCCATCGTGCAAGGCTGCGTAAAACCTGCCAAGGGCTGGGATGACAAGGCTGTTGCAGGGATTGTCCGTGCTTGCCGACATTATGGCTCCTCTGTTTGCTCAATCAGCGCAAACGGCCGATCAGGTCGGATGAAGTCAAATAAACAAAAGTTGACCTAAATAAGAAAGTTTCAGCATTGCGCAGGCGAAACGCAGAAAACCCCGCCGAAGCGGGGTTTTCCGGGTGACATCCATGCGAAGTCAGGGGCCGACGGAGCGGCCTGACCTGAGACGGTATCAGGAGGGCGTGAAGCAAGTACGCCCACCCCAGCCCTGAACATCCGACATGGTGCCTCCGACCTTCTTGCAGGCCGCGACAAAATCGGCGCTGCAGTTGGCGAATTTTGCATGGCCGTTCTTGCAGTAATGATCCTCGGTGGCGCCGCCGTTCGGGGCGGTGATGACGCCAGGGCTGGACGGCTTGACCGGCGCGGCCTTCAGGCTGGCTGCCTGCGTGGCGCCCATGAACGAGCCAAGAAGAAGGACGGCGGTCAGCATGGTGATCTTGGTGTTGGTCATGACAATTTCCTTTTGATTTGGGTTGAGTTTTCCGAGGCGCAAAGGATGATCCTTTGCGTGAAACAGGCTTCGCTTTTCGGTTTGCTGCTTCCCTCGGTGTGGATCGGGCAAGCTCGCCTTGCCCTGGACAAAGGTGGGTCGCAGCAGGGCGCGGAAAGGTTCAGCGGCGCGCAAAGAAAATCGCGCCGCGCCGCGCCTCGGGCGGGCAGATCTGAGATAACTATCTGATGTCTAACGATTTATTCAAGAAGAATAGCGGGCGGCGAATTCGGAGATGCGCTGCACCACGGCCTTGGACGCGGTGATGCCCCGCGCTTGCGCCTTCTCTGCGGCTTCGGCGCGGGCACGGCCGGGCACATGCACGCCGAAGCGCCGCCGCAGCCGGTCGAGCTGGTCCTTCATCCGCTGCTCGAAATCCGGATCGAGCAGCTTTGGCTCGACGGCAAGCACGAACAGCCCGGTGCCGGGGCTGTCCGGTCCGCCGCTGAACCATGGCGCGTCGAGCGACCAGTTGGCGCCCGACAGGCCCGCCGCCAGCACCTCGACCATCAGGGCGATGTTGGCGCCGCGCTGGCCGCCGAAGGCAAGCATGGCACCCTTCATGGCGGCGGCAGGATCGGTGGTCGGGTTACCGCTGGCGTCCAGTGCCCAGCCTTCGGGGATTGTCTTGCCGTCCTCGGCCGCCTTGCGGATGTTGACGAAAGCGGTGGCGCTCGACGACTGGTCGATGACCAGCGGCGCGCCGTCCGCGGCGGGCGCGGCGAACGACATCGGGTTGGTGCAGTAGACCGGCTTGACGGAGCCCGAACCAGCAAGCACGGCCGGCCCATTGGTGGCGGCGAACGACACCAGCCCTTGTGCCGCCAACCGCCCGGTGAAATAGCCGAGCGCGCCACACGTATAGGCGTTTTTCTGCGAGAAGATGGCGACGCCGAACAGTCTTGCCGCCTTGGCGAGGTCGTCGATTGTGCGGTCGAAGCCGGTGTGCGCCAGCCCGCCGCGCGCATCGGAGAGGTAGATTGCCAACGCCGGCCGGGTGATCACCGGATCTGCGTTGCCATCGATGCGTCCGGCTTCCAGCGCCTCGAGGTAATCGATGAAATGCGAAAACCCGACGGAGGAAAGCCCCTCCGACTCGGCGGCGATGATCGAAGCGGTGAGCGATTGCGCCGCTTCCTCATTGGCGCCGGCGCCAAGTGCCGCCATCCGGCACAGTCCTTTTGCCTGGTCGAGACTGAGTTGCATCACAATGAGTTCCTGGGCGAGTAGCGAGTAGCGAGTAGGGAGTAGGGAGTAGGGAGTAGCGGAAATAGCGGAAATATCGAGTGCTTACTATTCGCTATTCGCTATTCGCTATTCGCTAACTCGCTAGCCGATCTTGTTCGGGATCCTGGCTTCGATCCGGCCGAAGGCGAAGACCAGAATACCGGTGATCGTCATGTAGATCAGCGCCAGCAGCAGCAAGGGTTCGTAGGTGAGGTAGGTGTCCTGCCGCACCTTGGACGAAACGGCGAAGATGTCGATGACGCTGATCGTCGCCACCAGCGGTGTCGACTTCAATTGCAGCACGGTCTCGCCGGTCAGCGTCGGCAGCGCACGGTAGATGGCTTGTGGCAGCCAGATGCGCCGGAATGCCTTCCAGCGGCTCATGCCGAAGGCTCGGGCGGCCTCGAGTTGCCCCTTGGGCACGCCGGCAAAGGCGCCGCGCATCACTTCACCTTCATAGCCGGCAAAAGACAAAGTCAACGCCAGCACGCCATAGGGCCATGCTTGCCGCAGATACGGCCACATCCAGGATCCACGGATCCACGGATATTGCGGGAACAGCGAACCCAGGCCGTAATAGAGCAGCCACAGCTGGATCAGCAGCGGCGTGCCCCGGATCACTGTGCAGAACACCTTGGCGGGCGCGGCGAACCAGAAGGAGCCGGTGGCCTGCGCCAGTCCGAGCGGCACGGCAAGCAGGAAGCCCAGCACACAGGTGACGGCCAGGATCCACAGCGAGCGCCAGATGCCGATCAATCCCATCTCATAATATTGCGGCAGCCAGTCCCAGCGCATGAAAAAGGTCGCCGACAGAACCAGGCCGAGTGCGATCAGGATCAGCACGATGCGGTGCGGCTGCAGCCACAGCGACGTCCGCGCGACTACGTTGATGATGGCCGCCTCGTTAGCCATCAGCGCGCCTCCTTCAGCGAAGGCATTCCGCGCCGCGACCAGGCCTCGACCCGGCCGATGAGGAGGTTGGAGAACAGCGACAGCAGCAGATAGAGTACGCCCGCGGCGAAAAAGAAGGTGAAATAGGCTTTGGTGACACCCGCGGCCTGCCGCGTTGCCAGCGCCAGTTCGTAGAAACCGACGACCGCCAGCAGCGCGGTGTCCTTGGTGGCGATCAGCCAGAGATTGGCGAGGCCCGGTATGGCGAAGGGCAGCATTGCCGGCAAGGTAATGCGCCGCAACAGCAGGCCGGGAGACATTCCATAGGCGCGGGCGGCTTCAATTTGCCCCTGCGGAATGGCCAGGATCGCGCCGCGTATCACCTCGGTCGAATAGGCGCCCTGGACAAAGCCGAGCACGGCGATGCCGGCGGCGAGGCCGCTGACGTCGACGCGCTGATAGCCCATGGCCGTCAGCGCCTGGTTGATCAGGTCGGTCCCGGCATAATAGAGCAGCAGGATCAGCACCAGTTCGGGCACGGCGCGCACGATGGTGGTGTAGACCGCCAGCAGATCGCGCACCACCGGACCGCCATAGAGCTTGCCATAGGCGCCGCCCGTGCCGATCAGAAGACCGAGGCATGTGGCGCCCAGCGCGATCTCGATCGAATGGAGCAGTCCAACCAAAAGAGTCCCGCCCCAGCCCGGTGGGTAGGGCGAGAGAAGTTCGGTGATGCCGGCCGCGGAGGCCGAAAGAAGTGCGTCGATCAGCGTTGCCCCCGAAGTGCTGGCTCTAACCGCCGACGGCTGCGTCGGCGGCAAACATGCCTGGGAAAGATCGGGCAGGAGGGGCATGGCGCTGACGCCATGCCCCTCAGCTCATGCGGGGATCGTCAGTTCGACTGCGCGCCGCCGCCGCCGTAAATATCGAAATCGAAGTACTTCTTCGAGATCTCGTCATATTTCCCGTTGGCGCGGATCGCCTTGATGCCGGCGTTGATCTTGTCCTTCAACTCGGTGTCTTCCTTGCGCACGCCGGCGCCGACGCCCGGTCCGAGCACTTCGTCATCCGGTGCAACCATGCCCTTCAGATCGCAGCAGGCCTTGCCCTGGTCCGATTTGAGAAATTCGCCAAGCGCGATGGAATCGGCCTGCACCGCGTCGAGGCGACCAGCCGCAAGATCGTTGTTGGCTTCGTCCTGGGTCTGGTATTCCTTGATTTCCGCCGCTCCGGTGAAGTGCTTCTTGGCGTAGACGGCGTGCACGGTCGACACCTGAACGCCAATGACCTTACCCTTGAAGTCTTCCGGCGTGGCGCCGAATTTCTGGTCCTTTGGCCCGATGATCGCCGTCGGCGTGTTATAATATTTGTCCGAGAAGTCGATCGTCTTCTTGCGCTCGTTGGTGATCGACATCGAGCTGACGATGAGGTCGATCTTCTTCGTCGTCAGAGCCGGAATGATGCCGTCCCAGGCAACGGGCGTGATGACGCAGTCGAGCTCCTCTTCGGCGCAGACGGCGTCGATGAACTCGATCTCCCAGCCGACCCACTTGCCCGATGCATCCGGCGAGGTGAAGGGTGGATAGGGCTCGGCGGCGACGCCGATCTTGACCGGATCGGCCTTGGCCACGCCCATGGCGGCGACGCCGAGCAGCAGCGCTGCGGCGAATGTCTTCAGAACAGTCTTCATTTCACGACTCCCAGTTTGTTGTTGGTTCCCGGTTTTCTTCCGTCCCGGCTTTCCTAGCCGATGTTGCGGATGAACTGCTTCAGCCTTTCGGATTTCGGTGCACCGAAGATTTGCTCCGGCGGCCCCTCTTCCTCGACTAGCCCGTTGTAGAGGTAGACGACATGCGTCGCGACCTCGCGGGCAAACTTCATCTCGTGGGTGACAAGCACCATGGTACGGCCCTCGCGCGCCAGGTCGCCGATCACCTTCAGCACCTCTCCGACCAGCTCAGGGTCGAGCGCCGAGGTCGGCTCATCGAACAGCATGACGCGCGGATTGATGGCGAGCGCACGGGCGATCGCGGCGCGCTGCTGCTGGCCGCCCGACAGATAGGCCGGATAGACGTCGCGCTTTTCGGCCAGCCCGACGCGGGCGAGCAGCTTTTCTGCCTCTGCGATCACCACATCGCGCTTGACGCCAAGCACATGCACCGGAACCTCGATGACGTTCTCGATCAGCGTCATGTGGCTCCACAGGTTGAAGTTCTGGAACACCATGCCGAGCTTGGAACGGATGCGCTCGATCTGCTTGCGGTCGGCCGGAACCGTGTGGCCGTGGCTGTCGGCCTTGAGCTTGATCTCCTCGCCATTGACGCGGATGATGCCGCTGGTCGGATTTTCCAGGCAGTTGATGCAGCGCAGCAGCGTCGACTTGCCTGAGCCTGAGCCGCCGATGATAGCGATGACCTCGCCGTCGCGTGCCGACAGCGAGACGCCCTTCAGCACATGCAACTCGCCGAACCTCTTGTGCAGGTTCTCGACATGGATGGCTTCGGCGGCGCCGTCCTGCGCCGTGTGTTTCAATGCGGGTGCTGCGCCTTGCGCTATCATCCCGGATGCGGCGCTAGTAGCCGTCATCCCTTCGACGCTCCGCGGAGCGGTAGAGTCGGTCGCTGCTGGTATTTTTTACCCATTACCCGTCACTGACAGAGTTCCCATTCTCAGGATGGACCGTTCCGCTTGCCTCCGTCAACCATGGTTTTTGGACTATTGATCACAGCCTGCTGTAGTGGTTAGTGGCGGCAACGGACGTTTCGGGAGAATTGAGTGGGCAAATCATACGGGTCGCAGTCCATGGCCGGACCCCTGAAACGCGTTCTGATGCGGTCCGCCGCCAGCGCCATGCGCCATGCCAGGGCACAGGAATGGCACTATGGTTCGGGTTTCGATCCGCAAAAGGCCGCAGCCCAGCATGAGCAGCTGTCCAGCATGGTCGCGGCTTCCGGCGCCGAGATCGAATGGCTGACGGATGCCGATGACGGGCTGGCTGATTCGGTCTTCACCCACGATCCGTCGCTGATGACCGATCATGGCGCGATCATTCTTGCCATGGGCAAGGCGCTGCGCCGGGCAGAGCCCGGTCTGCATGAGACAGCCTACCAGCGCATGGGTATCCCCATCCTTGGGCGCCTCGAAAGCCCTGGCCAGGTGGAAGGCGGTGACTGCGTCTGGGTCGACGCGACCACGCTGGCCGTCGGTCGTGGCGTGCGCACCAACCAGGAC
Source organism: Mesorhizobium sp. M0621 (assembly GCF_040320745.1). NCBI lineage: Bacteria > Pseudomonadati > Pseudomonadota > Alphaproteobacteria > Hyphomicrobiales > Phyllobacteriaceae > Mesorhizobium > Mesorhizobium sp. M0621. The sequence goes on from NZ_JAMYQF010000005.1 coordinate 189,840, forward strand.
GGTATCCAGCAACTTGCTAATCTGCTCTCGCCCAAGGGGATTTCGGTCTTCGGCTTCGACCTGCCGCTCTGGCACGGCGAGGAAGCCTGCCTGCACCTGATGTCGGTGATCAGCCCGCTCGCCGACGATCTGGCGCTGGTCTACGCACCCTTGCTGCCGGCCGCCTTCTACCAGTTGCTGCGGGCGCGCGGCATCAAGCTGGTCGAGGGCGATGCCGACGAGTTCTTCGCCTCTAACGGGCTCAGTCTCAACGTGCTCCCAACCGCGCCGCGCCAGGTCATCGCCGTTGCCGGTTTTCCCAGGACAGCGGCAGCCATGCAAGCGGCCGGCTGCGTGGTCTCCACCTTCGAGGCGGATGCGCTCTGCATCGCTTGCGAGGGTGGTCCGACCTGCCTGACGCGGCCGGTGCTGCGCCAATGACCACCACTGGGACCACCACCGGGACCAACATTGGGACGACCGTCGGCGAGGCGCTCATTTCGCTACTCGAAGCCCATGGCGTCGACACGGTCTTCGGCATTCCCGGTGTGCACACGGTCGAGCTCTACCGGGGGCTGGCGCGCTCGAAGATCCGCCATGTCACGCCGCGTCACGAACAGGGCGCCGGCTTCATGGCCGATGGCTATGCGCGCGCCAGCGGCAGGCCGGGTGTCGCCTTCGTCATCACCGGACCGGGGCTCACCAACACCATCACCGCCATGGGACAGGCGCGTGCCGATTCAGTTCCGATGCTGGTCATCTCAGGCGTCAACGCCATGCCGACGCTGGGCAAGGGCCTGGGCCATCTGCACGAATTGCCCGACCAGCGCGGCATGATGGAGAAAGTGGCGCTGTTTTCGCAGCGCGTTACCGAGGCCAGCGAATTGCCCGGTGCCCTGGCGCAGGCCTTCGCCCTGTTTTCGTCGGCCCGGCCCGGCCCGGTGCATATCGAAATCCCGACCGACGTCATGGTCAAGCCGGCGAACAGCATCGCCGCCATGCTGAGCAATGCAGCGCCGCCCGCGCCGGAGGGTGCCGCAATTGCCAGCGCAGCCAAACTCATCACCGCCGCGCGCCGCCCGCTGATCCTGGTTGGCGGCGGCGCCAAACGTGCCGAAGCGCCGTTGCGGCGTCTGGCCGAACGGCTGGGAGCGCCAGTCGTCCAGACCGCCAATGCGCGTGGCCTGCTGCATGGGCATCCGCTTTGCGTACCGGCCAGCCCCAGCCTGAAGGCAGTGCGGACGCTGATGGCCGACGCCGACCTTGTCATTGCCGCCGGCACCGAATTCGGCCCGACCGACTATGATGGCTACAGCGATGGCGGCTTCATCCTGCCCGCCAATTTGATCCGCATCGATATCGGCGCGGACCAGCTTGCCCGCCGCCCGGCGACGGTTTCGATCCAGGCCGATTGCGCCGAGGCGCTCGAAGCGCTGCTTCCGCAAATCAGCCATGTCCCGGCAAGCGTGGGCGGCTCGTCGCGTGCCGCCGCCGCGCGGGAAGCGGCCTTTGCCGAACTCAATCCGACCCTGCAGGGGCAGGTGCGCGCCGTCGAGATGATCCGCGACACTTTGCCGGGCGCGTTCATCGTCGGGGATTCGACGCAGCCGATCTATGCCGCCAACCTCTATTATGACCATGACCGGCCAGGCGGCTGGTTCAATGCCGCCACCGGATTCGGGGCGCTCGGCTATGGCCCGCCGGCGGCGATCGGCGCAGCTCTTGCGGTGCCCGAGGCGCCGGTCGTTTGCCTGACAGGTGACGGCGGCTTCCAGTTCACGCTGCCGGAACTGGGCGCTGCGCTCGATGCCCGAGCGCCCGTCGTCTTCGTCGTCTGGAACAATCGCGGCTATCGCGAGATCGAAACCTCGATGCTCGATGTCGGCGTCGAGCCGGTCGGCGTGTCGCCGGCGCCGCCGGATTTCTGCAAGCTGGCTGAGGCCTATGGCATCGGCGCCGAGCGGCTTACCGATATCGCCGCTCTGGCGGATGCGCTGAAACGCGCCCGGGCAACCGGACTGCCGCGCGTCATCGAAATCACGGTTGACTGAACATCGGCGACGCGTGCTTCCCGTCTCGGCCGGCATGATCCCACGGCTGACCGGTGGGCGCACGCATGCAAAGACGCGACAACTGCCATGTCGAGATTGCAGTTGAGTGATGGCGCGAAAGGCGCGACGCTTTGCGTCGGCGCGGCAGAAGAAACGACCTAACGATAAAAAAATGACAGGAGCGGCCAAGATGACGGAAACCCTTGAAGGCAAGCATATCGTCGTGACCGGCGGAACCGGTGCACTCGGCGGTGCGGTTGTCGGCAAACTGCTGAGTGACGGCGCGATCTGCCATGTGCCCAATGCCCATGCCGCCGCACCAGCGCATTTCCCTTTCACCGCGCATGACCGCGTCAAGCTGGTGCACAATGTCGATCTCTCGGACTCCGCCAAGGTCGAGGCGTTCTACAGTCAGGTTCCAGGCCTGTGGGGCTCGATCCACCTGGCCGGAGGCTTCACCGGGGCGCCGGTGGAGAAGATCGAGTCGGCGTCCTTTGCCGAGATGATGGACACCAATGCACGCACCGCCTTCCTGTGCTGTCGTGCGGCGGTGCGCTCGATGCTGGCGTCGGAGACCGCAGGCCGTATCGTCAATGTCACGGCGCGTGCCGGAATCGACCCGCGGCGCGGCGCCGGTAAGGTTGCCTACGCCGCCAGCAAGGCGGCGGTGGCGGCCATGACGGTGGCGATGGCCGAGGAACTGAAGCACAAGGGCATCCTGGTCAACGCCGTGGCGCCGTCGACGCTCGACACGCCGGCAAACCGCGCCGATATGCCGGATGCCGATGTCACCCGATGGGTCAGCCTAGAAGCCGCCGCCGAAGCCATTGCCTACCTTGCCTCGCCGGCCAATCAGGCGATGAGCGGCACGCTGGTGCCGCTTTATGGCCGGGCGTAACCTTCCGACCTTTCGCGTCGGTCAAAGAAAAACCCCGCCGGAGCAACCCGGCGGGGTTTTTCTTTGAGAGGCCGCACGCGACGCGTGGGCAACAGCCTATGCTTAGCTGCCCTGCTTCTTCAGCGCGGCACCCAGGATGTCGCCCAGCGAAGCGCCGGAGTCGGTCGAGCCGTACTGAGCGACGGCTTCCTTCTCTTCTGCGATTTCCAGCGCCTTGATCGAAACCTGCAGCTTGCGGGTCTTCTTGTCGAAGGCGATGACGCGGGCGTCGACCTTCTGGCCGACGGTGAAGCGCTCGGGGCGCTGCTCGTCGCGATCGCGGCTCAGATCGGAGCGCTTGATGAAGGTTTCGATGCCGCTGTCGACCAGCCGCACTTCCAGACCGCCATCCTTGACGCCGATGACTTCACAGGTGACGACCGCGTTCTTGCGCAGTTCGCCTGAAGTCGCCGCTTCGCCGACCGTATCCTTGGCCAGCTGCTTGATGCCGAGCGAGATGCGCTCCTTGTCGATGTCGACGTCGAGCACCTGCGCCTTGACCATGTCGCCGCGATTGTACTCTTCGATGACCTGCTCGCCCGGACGGGTCCAGTCGAGGTCGGAAAGGTGCACCATGCCGTCCACGTCGCCTTCGAGGCCGATGAACAGGCCGAACTCGGTCTTGTTCTTGACCTCGCCCTCGACCTGGCTGCCGACCGGATGGCTCGAGGCGAAAGCCTGCCACGGATTCTCAAGCGTCTGCTTGAGGCCGAGCGAGATGCGGCGCTTGGCCGGATCGACCTCGAGCACCACAACGTCGACTTCCTGGGTCGTCGACAGGATCTTGCCGGGATGCACGTTCTTCTTCGTCCACGACATTTCCGAAACGTGGATGAGACCCTCGATGCCCGGCTCCAGCTCGACGAACGCGCCGTAGTCGGTGATGTTGGTGACGGTACCCTTGATCTTCTTGCCGATCGGGAACTTGGTGCCGATCTCGGACCACGGATCGCTCTCGAGCTGCTTCATGCCGAGCGAGATACGGTGGGTTTCCTGGTTGATGCGGATGATCTGCACCTTGACCGTCTGACCGATGTTGAGGATTTCGGTCGGATGGTTGACGCGGCGCCATGCCATGTCGGTGACATGCAGCAGGCCGTCGATGCCGCCGAGGTCGACGAACGCACCGTAATCGGTGATGTTCTTGACGACGCCTTCGACAACCTGGCCTTCTTCGAGGTTTTGCACGATTTCCGAACGCTGTTCGGCGCGGCTCTCCTCGAGCACGGTACGGCGCGACACCACGATGTTGCCGCGGCGGCGATCCATCTTGAGGATCTCGAAGGGCTGCGGGTTGTGCATCAGCGGGGAGACGTCGCGGATCGGGCGGATATCGACCTGGCTGCGCGGCAGGAAGGCCACGGCGCCGTCGAGGTCGACGGTGAAGCCGCCCTTGACCTGGTTGAAGATGACGCCTTCGACGCGCTCACCCTTGGTGAACTTCTCTTCGAGACGGACCCAGCTCTCTTCGCGGCGGGCCTTCTCACGGGAAAGCATCGCTTCGCCAAGCGCGTTTTCGATGCGCTCGACATAGACTTCGACGGTGTCACCGACCTTGAGGGTGGTGTCCTTGCCCTTGACGCCGAATTCCTTCAGCGGCACGCGGCCTTCGACCTTGAGGCCGACGTCGATGATGGCCATGTCCTTTTCGATCGCGGTGATCGTGCCCTTGACGACCTGGCCTTCGCCGGAATGGCCTGTGGTAAATGATTCTTCGAGCAGGCTCGCGAAATCGTCGCGAGTGGGATTTGCAGCTGACATCGTTTCTCCTGGAGTGCCCCGCATCTCAAGCGGGACGGGCGCCGTGGGTTAGCGTTACGTTGGCCTGCCGGCGTTCCGGGCTACAAAAGCCCTGGGCCGCTCTTTAAGCGGCAATTCCGGCGCATGAAGAATGCTGGCAGGCTGGTTCATGCCCGATATGGGTATTTCCTTCGCCTCCGACAACGGAAACACGAGGGAACGCCCGGATCAGGCTTTGTCTCTCTTGGCCAGCACGTCGTCGATGATCGCCTTGGCTGCGAGAAACGCGGCTTCTATAGCCATTTCGCTGGTATCAAGCAAGTGCGCGTCGGTCGCCGGCTTCAGTGGCGAGTCGGCGCGGCCCATGTCGCGCTCGTCGCGGCGCACGATATCGGCAAGGATCTCGGTGAAATCAGCGGTGCCGCCGATGCTCTCGATCTCGGCCAGCCGCCGTTGCGCCCGCACCTCGGCACTGGCCGTCACATAGAGCTTTATGTCGGCGTCGGGGCAGACGACGGTGCCGATGTCGCGCCCGTCGAGCACAGCGCCGGGGGGTGTCTGGGCGAAGTCGCGCTGCTTTTCGACCAGGATGCGTCGCACGGTCGGGAACACCGCGACCTTCGAGGCCGCCTCGCCGACCGCATGCGCTGACAGAACCGCCCGGTCGAGCTTCGCCAGGTCGACCTGGCGGGCAGCGGTTTCGGCCGCCGAGACATTGTCGAGCGGCAGCGCGTGCTGGAGCAATGCATAGGCCACGGCGCGATAGGTGAGACCGGTGTCGAGCAGGTTCAGCCGGTAGTGGTCGGCAAGCCGCCGGGCGAGGGTGCCCTTGCCGGCGCCGGCGGGGCCATCGATGGCGATCGTGAAGATGTGTGTCATTGGCAGGCCACCAAAACCGGGATCGAGAAACCCAACGAACCAGACAGACGTAGCGATCCTTCGCGCCCCCCTCTGTCCTGCCGGACATCTCCCCCACGAGGGGGGAGATTGGCGGCTTCAGCGCCGCTCTCGACCTTGCGACGCCGGTAATTAGCGAAAGCAAACGTGACGGCCAATCTCCCCCCTTGTGGGGGAGATGTCCGGTAGGACAGAGGGGGGCGCTGTCCCTCCGACGTTCCAGTCCGGCCGCAATCTCCAAGCCCTGTCATTGCCATCGACTAGCTGATCTCCGCGCCCAGCCCCGTCATCAGCCCCATGAATTCGGGAAAGCTGGTCGCGATCATCGCTTGGTCATCAATAGTCACCGGCTTTTCCGTCGCCAGGCCCATCACCAGAAAACTCATGGCGATGCGGTGGTCGAGATGGGTCTGCACCGTCGTGTCCTGGCCGTTGGGATGGCCGCCCAGCCCCTTGCCGCCCGGTCTGCCGCGCACGGCAAGCGAAGCTTCGCCCTCGGTGCAGTCGACGCCGTTGAGCTTGAGCCCATTGGCGACGGCCGACAGACGGTCGGATTCTTTCACTCGCAACTCTTCCAGCCCCTGCATCAGTGTTTCGCCCTCGGCGAAGCTGGCGGCGACCGCGAGCACGGGGTACTCGTCAATCATCGACGGCGCCCGCTCGGACGGCACGATGACGCCCTTCAGTTCGGAGTAACGCACGCGCAGATCGGCGACATCCTCGCCGCCGGCGTTGCGCGGGTTCAAGATGTCGATCTTGCCGCCCATTTCCTGCAGCGTCAGCAAAAGCCCGGTGCGGGTCGGGTTCATCAGCACGTTTTCGATTGTTATGTCAGATCCCGGCACGATCAGTGCGGCCACCAGCGGGAAACCGGCCGAGGATGGGTCGCCGGGCACCGCGATGGTCTGGCCGGTCAGCTTGCCCTGTCCCTCGATGAAGATGTGGCGCACGCCGCGCTCGTCGGTCTCGACCGAGAGATTGGCGCCGAAGCCTTTCAGCATCTTTTCGGTGTGGTCGCGCGTCATGACAGGTTCGATGACGGTCGTGATGCCCGGCGTGTTGAGACCGGCGAGTAGCACCGCCGACTTGACCTGTGCCGACGCCATCGGCACACGGTAGGTGGTCGGTGCGGCATGCTTAGGCCCATGCAGCGTGATCGGCATGCGGTCGCCCGGTGTCGCCTTCAGCACCTGCACGCCCATCTGGCGCAAGGGTTCGAGCACCCGGCCCATCGGCCGGCCGGACAGCGAGGCGTCGCCGATAAAGGTCGTTTCCATGTCATAGGTGCCGACCAGACCCATGGTGAGCCGCGAGCCGGTGCCGGCATTGCCGAAATCGAGCGGGCCTTCCGGCTGCAGCAGTGCGCCGTTGCCGGTACCGCGGATTACCCACTCCGCGCCGCGTTTTTCTATATGTGCGCCCATCGCCTTCATGGCCGCACCCGTGCGCATCACGTCCTCGCCTTCGAGCAGGCCGGTGATGCGGGTTTCGCCGGAGGCGAGGCCGCCGAACATGAAGGAGCGGTGCGAGATCGACTTGTCGCCCGGCACGCGGGCCGTGCCGGAAAGCGCTGATGATCTGCGGGCGGTGGCCGACTTTGGGGCGGCGGCGTGAGACATTGAATTTCCTTGGACGGAATGCCGGCGGGCCGGCGCTTTTCATTTGTTGCGGCGGTCTCGTATCACGGCGGGCCGAAATGGTCATCCCCCGTGGTCATCCCCTGACGCGAGGCCTTTCAATGCATGGTTTTGTGACGCCGGCTTTTCGCTTTGACAGCGCTGCAAACTGTGGTTAAGGGGACCACTCTTTTATTGACGAGGCTTGCCGTGGCAAAAACCGAACTTGGCACAAAACGTATCGACCCGGAGACGGGCCGAAAATTCTACGACCTTAACAAGGACCCGATCGTCTCGCCCTACACCGGCAAGACCTATCCGCGTTCCTATTTCGAGGAAGGCAAGATTGCCGCCCTCGAGGAGGAAGAGGAAGTGGCCGAGAAGGAAGTGGACGCCGAGGAAGAAGAGGGCGTTGAGGTCGTGTCGCTCGAAGAGGCCGACGAGGACGTCAAGGGCGACGACCTGCCGGATCTCGGCGACGACGAGGACGACGTCGATCTCGGCGACGACGAGGATGACACTTTCCTTGCCGACGAAGAGGAAGAAGACGACGACGTTGCCGACATGATCGGCGTCGGCGACGACGACGACGAGGTCTGATCGACCTCGGAAGCGGGCGTTTGCGGGCTTTCGTGGCCTGTGAAGAAAAAGCGGCTCTCGAAGGCTTGATATTGACGAAAGGCGGGGTTAGAAGCCGCCTGCACTAACGGCGCGGTCTCCAACCCGCGCCGGATCTCTTCGCCGGAAACGGCGCCGGTTGACTGCCGGAAGTGGGGCCATAGCTCAGTTGGGAGAGCGCTTGAATGGCATTCAAGAGGTCGTCGGTTCGATCCCGATTGGCTCCACCAAACAGTCTCTCTGCAATTTGCAGCCGATAGGACATACCGCTCTGCGGCCATTCGTGCTCGACAGTCAATTCCGGTGACGCCACTGACCAGGGCAATCGCTTCGGGTTAACGGGAGGTGCGTATGGGATGCGAATGTGATTCATGAGGGGCTTCGTGATTTGCGGAGCCCTCGATGTCGCGCCACGCTTGCCACTCGCATTCAATTCTAGATCATTTTTCGGCGCTGTCTGATCCCCGCCAGCATTGGCGTGTCGCCTACCCGCTGCCGGAAAT